>JANOGH010000364.1:0-4798 GCA_031414075.1 Betaproteobacteria bacterium
TCGCGCTTGAACTGCCGATAGGTTAGCGGCGTCCCGTAGTAGTGCACCGCGGTCTTGTCCGGAAAACGCGTGGCGGTGGCTTCGAGATTGGCGTACAGGCTCGTCTCCGGCAGCGGCATTTCCTTGGGCAGGTTCGCCGGCCAGAATCGAAAGTGATCGGGTTCCAAGCGTTGCTCTCCTCTTGGCGCCTCGGCGCCGAGTCTCCCTATGTTGGACATGGCCACCGCTGCGGTCAACGCCTCTTCTTCGACCAAGGTCTAATTCTTGAACCACGGAGGACACGGATACCCTACGTGCGTAGCGCGTCGGAGTACCCTTTTAGGACACGGAGGAAGGGCAAGAGAGGAAAGATATTCGATAGTGAAAATCTGGTATCGGTGGTCAATTTGGCACCGCACGCGCTTTTCGCTACCACATGTTTGTCCTCGTTTCTGTTTTCCTCCGTGTCCTCCGTGGTTCAAGGTTTGGTCTAGATGGATCGCATTGCGCTGCAGCGAAAACCGGTCCGGCCCGGTCGCAACTTTACCGGCCGCAGCGGTTGTGACAGTATCGCCTGCGAGTTTTGGTCCGGCGCTAGCCACAACGGGGGAGGGATGTTGGCAAGCAAAGTGGGCGAACAAGAAAAATCGGACAACGCGGCGCCGGGAGTCGGGGCTAGCGAAGAACCGTTGCTGCGCGTTTCCGACCTGACGGTCCGTTTCGGTGGCATCGTCGCGCTGGAGGACGTGTCCTTCGACGTGATGCCGGGCCAGATTGTCGGGGTGATCGGCCCCAACGGCGCCGGAAAGACCACCCTGTTCAATTGTCTGTCGCGCCTGTACCCGTTTCAGGGCGGCAGCATTTTCTTCGGCGGGCGCTCCCTGCTCGAGATCCCGCGCCACGGCATTGCCGCATCCGGCATCGGCCGCACTTTCCAGAATCTCGCGCTGTTCCGCACCATGAGCGTGCTGCAAAACGTCATGGTGGGGGCCCATTGCCGCAGCCGCGGCGGTTTCCTGGCCAACGGTTTGCGCTTTCCGCTGGTCGCGCGGGAGGAGGAGCGGGTCGCGGCGAGGGCGCGGGAGCTGATCGGGTTGCTTGATCTTGACGGCGTTGCACAGGCACGGGTGGCCGACCTGCCGTTCGGAACCCAGAAGCGGGTGGAACTTGGCCGCGCGCTGGCGGCCGAGCCCCGCCTGCTGCTGCTCGACGAACCGGCCGGTGGCCTGAACCACGAGGAAGTCGAGTCACTGGCCGCGCTTATCCGGCGTATCCGCGATCAACTCGGCGCCACGGTACTGTTGGTGGAGCATCACATGGGTCTGGTGATGCAGCTTTCCGACAAGGTCGTAGCGCTCAACTTCGGGAAAAAGATTGCGGAGGGCACCCCCTCGGAAGTCCAGCGCAACCCGGATGTGATCCTCGCCTACCTCGGGAAGGCAGGCTGATGGCGCTGCTGGAAGTCACCGATCTGTGTGCAGGTTACAACGCGGCGGATGTCGTTCGCGGCGTAACCTTCGCGGTGGAACAGGGAGGCATCACGGCCATTCTCGGCGCCAACGGGGCCGGCAAGACCACGCTGTTGCGCGCGGTCAGCGGCATGTTGAGGCGGCGCGGCTCGATCCGCTTCGACGGACAGCCGATCGACAAAATCGCCACCGAGGATATCGCCCGGCTCGGTGTTGCCCATGTGCCCGACGGCCGCGGTACCTTCCTCGACCTCACCACGGAAGAGAACCTGCGTATCGGCGCGTACACGCGAAAAGATCGAGGCGCGGTCGCGCGCGATCTGGAACGGGTTTTCACCTATTTCCCGCGGTTGAAGGAGCGACAGCACCAGCAGGCCGGCACGCTGTCCGGAGGCGAGCAGCAGATGCTCGCCGTGTCCCGGGCCTTGATGCTGCGCCCGCGGCTGCTGTTGCTGGATGAACCGTCGTTCGGTCTGGCGCCGCTGGTGGTGCAGGACATCTTCGGCATCATGCGCGCCATCAATGCCGAAGAAGGCGTCAGCGTTTTGCTGGTCGAGCAGAACGCGGGACTGGCCCTGGATCTCGCCGATAACGCCTACGTGCTGGAGACCGGACAGGTTGTCATGTCCGGCACCAGCGAGGCGGTGCGATCCGACGAGGCCGTGCGGCGCGCCTACCTGGGTTACTGAAATGATCGGGAGAGATTGATGGAAGCGTTTCTGCATCAAGTGTTTTCGGGACTGGCAACCGGCGGTATCTACGCCAGTCTGGCGCTGGCATTGGTGATGATTTACCAATCCACCAATCACATCAATTTTGCCCAGGGCGAAATGGCGATGTTCTCGACTTACCTGGCGTGGAGCATGATCAATGGCGGCATCCCCTATTGGTGGGCGTTCCTGCTCACAGTGCTGATCTCTTTCGTCGCCGGGGTTGTCATCGAGCGCATCATCATCCGGCCGGTGGAGCATGCACCGGTGCTGGCGATCATCACGGTATTCGTCGCATTGCTGGTCATTTTCAACAGCGTGGCCGGATGGATCTTCACCTATACCATCAAGGTCTTTCCGAGCCCGTTTCCGGAACAGCCGCTGTTCGGCAACCGTTTCATCTCCTCCCACGAGATGGGCGCCATCGGCATCACGCTGGTGGTTCTCGTGCTGCTCTATGTGTTCTTCCGTTTTACGCCGCTGGGTCTGGCGATGCGCGCGGCAGCGCAGAACGCGACATCAAGCCGGCTGGTGGGCATCCGCGTGGGATGGATGCTCGCATTGGGCTGGGGCCTGGCGGCGGCGGTGGGTGCCGTTGCGGGAATGCTGGTGGCGCCGATCGTCTACCTCGAACCCAACATGATGTCAGGCGTCCTGTTGTACGCGTTCGCGGCGGCACTGGTCGGCGGGATCGACAGTCCGTTCGGCGCGGTGGTGGGCGGTTTCACCGTGGGGGTTCTGGAGAATATTCTGGGCGCCTATGTGATCGGTACCGAACTGAAGCTGACCGTTGCGCTGGTGCTGATCATCGGCGTGCTGCTGGTGAAGCCGACCGGACTGTTCGGGAAGGTGTTTGTTACGCGCGTGTAGCGCGGGTGCGAGGTGCGAGGTGCGAGGTATGAGGTGCGAGGCACGAGGCGCTAGGCACGAGGGACGACCTAAGGATTCCCTCCCTTGCGCGCGGGGGAGGGCTAGGGTGGGGGCGAATGATTGGCATCGGGGCGAATGACTAGCGTTGCGGTAAATCCTGCAAGTGAACGGCAAGCATGCCCCCATCCCAGCCTTCCCCCGCGCGTGCGGGGGAAGGAGCGTATGGAAATCAACGACTGAATTCATGGACAACATAGCGACGACATCTGAGATGGCACTTCCCCGCTACGCGGGGCTGTCGGTGCGCGCCTGGAAGGCGATCGGCCTGGCGGCGCTGCTGGGCGCGGCCGTGGCGCTGCCGTTCCTGGTCAGCAGCTATCGCGTGTTCCAGTTCAACATGGTGCTGATCTATGCGATCGTGCTGCTCGGATTGAACATCCTGACCGGCTACAACGGCCAGATTTCCCTCGGGCACGGCGCCTTCTACGCCATCGGCGCCTATGTGGCCGCAATATTGATGGACCATTTCGGCTGGCCGTATTGGACGACCCTGCCGGTGGCCGGGCTGGTGTGCTTCGCATTCGGTTTCCTGTTCGGACTGCCTGCGCTGCGCCTGCGCGGCCATTACCTCGCGCTCGCCACTTTCGCATTGGCGGTCGCGATGCCGCAAATCCTGAAGTACAAGCACATCGAACAATGGACCGGCGGGGTGCAGGGCATCGTTATCATCAAGCCCGATGCGCCCTTCGGGCTGAAGATCACCCCCGACCAGTGGCTGTACCTGTTCACGCTCGCCGTCCTGGTGGTGATGTTTGTGATCGGCTGGAACCTGCTGCGCGGGCGCGTGGGGCGCGCGGTGGTGGCGATCCGCGATCACCCGATCGCCGCCGAGGCGATGGGCGTGAACATCGCGCTCTACAAGACGCTGACATTCGGTGTGAGCGCCTTGTTCACCGGCGTGGCGGGGGCGCTCGGGGCGATCGTGGTCCAGTTCGTGGCGCCCGACAGCTTCGCCGCGGGACTGTCGATCAATTTCCTCATCGGCATCGTGATCGGCGGCATCGCCTCGATCTCTGGCGCCTTCTATGGCGCACTGTTCATCCAGTTCGTGCCCAATTTCGCCGACCAGATTTCCAAGGCCGCCCCGTGGGCGATCTACGGCGTGTTCCTGCTGGCGTTTGTTTATCTGATGCCGACCGGGGTGGCAGGATTTGTGCGACTCGCATGGAAGCGAATGCAAGGCGCGCGTCAACGGCGGGAACCCTGATCCGCATCGAGTGAAGTGACTGAACTGTGGAGGACACCATGACGAAGAAACTGCTGATGGGGTTGGGATTGATAGCCTGGGTTGTAGCATCGACCGCAGTGGCGGAAAAAAAGTACGACCCGGGGGCGACTGACACCGAGATCAAGATCGGGCAGACGATGCCCTACAGCGGGCCGGCTTCGGCCTACGGCACCATCGGGCGCTCGGAGGCAGCCTACTTCAAGATGATCAACGACCAGGGCGGGATCAACGGCCGCAAAATCAACCTGAATTCGCTCGACGACGCCTATAGTCCGCCCAAGACCGTCGAGCAGATCAGGCGCCTGGTGGAGCAGGAAGAGGTGCTGTTTATCTTCCAAAGCCTCGGCACGCCGGGCAATACCGCGATCCAGAAATACATGAACGCCAGGAAGGTGCCGCAGCTCTTTGTCGCCACCGGTGCGACCAAATGGGGGGACCCGCAAAATTTCCCCTGGACCATGGGCTGGCAGCCGAACTACCAG
>JANOGH010000365.1:0-3139 GCA_031414075.1 Betaproteobacteria bacterium
AATGTTCTTGCCTGTGTCCTTCCTCTGCGTCCTCTGCGCCTCTGCGGTGAACACGTTCTAAGCCGCCGGATTCGGGTAGCGCAATTGAATTTGTTTAATCTCGTCCAGCGCCTCCTTGTCGAGCACGAACTGCGCGGCGGCAATGTCCTCTTTCAGTTGCGCCATCGAAGTCGCGCCGATGATCGACGCGCCCATGAACCAGCGGCTCGCCACATAGCCCAGAGCCATTTGCACCAGCGTCAGCCCGCGCCGCTTGGAAAGCGCCGCGTACGCGTCCACCGCCTCGGAGACCATCGGCTTGCGGAAGCGCAGGCCGAGCGAATCGAACAGCGTAAAGCGCGTCCCTGCGGGCTGCGCACCGCCCCGGTATTTCCCGGAGAGAATGCCGGCCGCGAGCGGACTGTAGGCAAGCAGAGACATGTTTTCCCGGAACAGCGTTTCGGCGAGGTCGTTGTCCACATTGCGCGACAGCAGGCTGTAGCTGTTTTGGAGCGAGACCGGACCCGGAAAGCCCAGTTCGTCGGCCGCCCGGCGGAATTCGCACACCCCCCAGGCCGTTTCGTTGGACAGGCCGTAGTGGCGTATTTTCCCGGCCTTGATCATCGCAGCCATGCCTGTCACCTGCTCGTGAATCGAGGGACCGTCCTTTTCCTTGACAGGATCGAACTCAGTCGCGCCGAAATTCGGTACATTGCGTTGCGGCCAGTGAATCTGGTACAGGTCGATGTAGTCGGTCTGCAAGCGTTCGAGGCTGGTGTCCACCGCGTCGGCGATCACGTCCGGCGTCAGGTCGGTGCGCCCGCTGCGGATCCAGTCGCGACGGCCCGGCCCGGCGACTTTGGTCGCGATGACCAGACTATCCCGCTGCTGCCGTGCCAGCCAGGTGCCGAGATATTTTTCGGTGCGCCCCTGCGTCTTGGCGTTCGGCGGCACCGGATACATCTCCGCGGTATCGATGAAGTTGATGCCCTCACCGATCGCATAGTCGAGCTGTTCGTGGGCCTGCGCTTCGGTGTTCTGCTCGCCCCAGGTCATGGTGCCGAGGCAGACCCGCGAAACGTTCAGGTCGGTGCCGGGAAGGTTTTTATATTGCATGACAGGCTCCGGTTCGGAAACAAGGCGCCTAGCGTAGCCGAAATGGGGAAGGCTGTGAGGGGTGAGGGGTGAGGACTCTAAAGTTACTCGATCCCCGATCCCGCATTTGTGCTTTTTTGCCATCGGGACCGACTGCGGCGATGCGAAAGCGCGATCGGGCCTGCAGTGTCCATGGAGGATCAAGGAAAACCGGCATCAGTCGATTTCCTCCCTGCCCGTCTCCCGGCCCTTGTAATTGCCTCTTTTCATCAGTACTAATGATATTTGACGTATATCAGCGATGCTGATATTGTGATTTTATCAGCGCCACCAGAGGACCAACCGTGACGCAGCTCCTGACCAACAGCACGCAACTGGGCCATATCATCAAGGCCAGAAGGCGCGCGCTCGGTCTTACCCAGCACGCGCTGGCAACGAAACTGGCGATCACCCAGAACCGCATGTCGCAGATCGAAGCTGACCCCGGCGCGCTCGGATTCGATCGCCTGGTCGACCTCTGCAACATCCTCGGTCTGGATTTAGTCGTCCAGGATCGCCAGCCACGGCGCAAAGACGACTGGTAAGCCATGGCCAGAAAATCCCGCATCCGGGAACTTGCCGTCTGGGTAAATGGCCACCGAGCCGGTGAGTGGACAATTCCCACGCGCGGCGCAGAAGCATTCCAGTACGACGCCGGGTGGATGAAGTCGGCCGAGGGCCGTCCACTCTCCCTGTCGATCCCATTCAGTCCCGACAATGCCCCAATCAAAGGCAGGGCAATCGCCAACTACTTCGACAACCTGCTCCCCGACAGCGACTCCATCCGCCAGAGAATCCAGAGCCAGTTTGGCACCGATTCCCGCAACGCATTCGACCTGCTCACCGCAATCGGTCGCGATTGCGTGGGGGCGGTCCAGCTACTGCCCATCGACCAGCAACCGGGTGACATCCGGGCGATCGGCGCAAAGCCACTTGGCGAAGCACAGATCGAAGCCCGACTAATGCAAACCGTCTCTTACGCGCGACTGCGCGAACTTGCCGAAGACGAATTTCGCATCTCGATTGCCGGTGCCCAGGAAAAAACGGCGTTTCTGTATCACAAGCACAAGTGGTGCGAGCCATTGGGCAGCACCCCGACGACGCACATTTTCAAGCTTCCGCTTGGCCTCGTGGGCGGCCGAAATGCGGACATGCGCTCGTCGGTGGAAAACGAATGGCTGTGCTCGAAGATAATTCGCGCATACGGCATCCCCATTGCGGAATGCGAAATCGGGCGGTTCGGGTCGCAGAAGGTGCTCATCGTCGAGCGCTTCGACAGATTGTTGCACTCCAGCGGGAAATACTGGCTTCGCCTTGTTCAGGAGGACTTCTGCCAGGCACTGGGCTTGCCCTCCACGAGGAAGTACGAAGCCGACGGAGGACCTGGCATCCCGGAACTGGCACGCGTACTCGGTGGTTCCGACAACAGGGAGAAAGACCTGGCGATACTGCTCATAGCGCAGATCGTGTTCTGGATGCTCGCAGCGGGTGACGGGCATGCAAAGAATTTCAGCATTCGCATCCTGAGTCAGGGCCGCTATCACCTGACGCCGCTTTACGACGTGCTCTCCTACTGGCCGATCGTCGGCAAGGGGCCGAATAACATTGCCCGGCAGGACCTCAGGTTGGCGATGGCCATCCGCGGAAAAAACAAGCATTACCGCATGAGCGAAATTCTCCGACGGCATTTCAACGAAACTGCAGCGCTGACCGGCATAGGCGAAAATGCCGAGCCGCTCATCGAAGAAATCCTGAAGCGAACGCCGGATGTGGTGGCTTCAGTCCAGCGCGAAATTCCCGATGGTTTCCCGCTGAATGTCCTCGACAAAATCCTGTCTGGACTGACCGCCTCGGCCAAACGGCTCGCAGCCATGCCAAGCTGACACTGAGTGTTCCACTACGCATCCACTGGTTCGCCAGCCACCAATCGATCAATCTCGACCGCCAGCGCCACCGCATCGTTGCTGAAGTAGTGCGTGTGCCCGCCGGCGCCAAGGCAGAATTCCGTTCGATCGCCGGCGCGTTG
>JANOGH010000366.1:0-3939 GCA_031414075.1 Betaproteobacteria bacterium
CGTCCAGGCCCTTTTCAAGGGCCGGGGCCCCGTAGCGCGCCTCCAACGGCGATTTTCGTATTGACAAGCGGCCCCCCGGTTTTTATATTTGAAACCTGATTTTATAGACGAACAACGGCCGCGACGTAAAATGTGCGGCCGCACATATCTTTAATTGCCGGCTTAAATCCTGCCGGGAAGCCAGCGCCGACGGTCCGCAGGCTTCGCGTCAGGGGAGCAGTACACGAGAGGCAGCACCGTCCGTCATACCCATAAACGAGTGGCAAACACTCGAGAATCTCTTGGAGGAGATGCATGGAAACCCTGAATCTGTTCAAACGCGATTCATTAAAACGTGGCGCTGCCGTGCTCGGCGCGTCCCTGGCTTTTGCCGTTGCTGCTCACGCAGCGGATCCGTCCACTTTCCCCGCGCCAACCGGGGACAGGAGCTTCGTTCCGGCGGGGGCCAAGCTGGAGCTCATTTTCGACGGCGGCTGCATGCTGACCGAAGGGGTGGCGGCCGGTCACGACGGCATGGTCTATTTCAGCGACATCACGTTCACCGCGTTCTGCAAGGATGCTTCCGGCAAGTTTGCGCAGGCCGGCAATATCTGGAAGTACAACCCCAAGAACGGGGAGACCTCGATATTCCGCAGTCCCAGCGGCATGTCGAACGGCATCAAGTTCGATCGCGACGGCAACATGATCGCGGCGCTCGGGGCGGATTTCGGCGGCCGCATGCTGATCAAGACCGACATGAAGTCGGGCAAGAGCATCATTCTTTCGGGCCTTTACGAAGGCAAGCCGTATAACGCATTGAACGATGTCTCCATCGACGAGAAGGGCCGGATGTACTTCACCGATCCGCGCTACCTCGGGCACGAGGGCGTTTATCAGGCCGGCTTTGCGGCCTACCGCCTGGATCCGGACGGCACGGTGACGCGGGTGGCAACCAACTGCGGCAAGTGCAACGGGGTGCTGATTTCACCCGACCAGAAGACGCTGTATATCGTCAGCAATGACAACGGCTGGCTCGAGTTCCAGAACCTCAAGAAAGGCGAGACCACGGTGCAGAATTCGCACCTGCTGCAGGCCTACGACGTGGATGCGAACGGCGATCTCAGCAACCGTCGCGTGCTGATCGACTACGGCAAGCTCGACAAGCCGTGCAGCGGGCCGGACGGTATCCTTGCCGATACCGAGGGCAACATCTGGCTGGCCTCGCGCTGTGAGCACCGGCCGGGCGTGCAAGTGATCAACTCGCAAGGCAAGGAGCTGGCCTATATTTCAACCGGCGCCGAGATGCCGACCAACATCGGTTTCGGCCGCGGGGCGGACTCCAACCTGTTGTATCTGACCTCGGGCAAGAGCCTCTACAAGATCCGGGTGGGGAAGAAGGGTTATCAGCTTCCCTGAGTTTCGCGCACTGGCAAGTCGGTCGCGGAGGCTCCGGCCTCTGCGACTTTTTTCTTGAACGGGAGCAATGCATGGGCACCGCGCAGCAAGCCGCCGCCGACAAGGTTTACAAGGTCCTGACGCAGGCGCAGGTGGAAGCGTTCAATCGCAATGGTTATCACTTTCCCGTGCGCGCGATTTCCGAGGTGCAGGCCGACGCCTGCCGGGAGAAGATCGAGACATTCGAATTCGACCATGGCCTGATCATGAAATCGCCGTATCGCAACAAGCCGCATATGGTGTTCGGGTGGGCCAACCAGTTGATACGCCATCCGCGGATCCTGGATACGGTCGAAGACATCCTGGGTCCTAACCTGCTTGTCTGGGGGACCAGTTTCTTCATCAAGGAGCCGAACGATCCGGCCTATGTGTCCTGGCATCAGGACTCGACCTATTGGGGCCTTTCGCATCCCGATATCGTGACGGCCTGGGTTGCGCTGACCGTAAGCGATATTCCCAACGGCGCGATGCGCGTCGTACCCGGCAGCCATCTCAAGGACCAGTTACCCCACAAAGACACCTTTGCCGAAAATAATCTGCTGACGCGTGGACAGGAAGTCGCGGTCGAAGTGGAGGACGACAAAGCCGTGGACCTGACGCTCGATGCCGGCGAAATGTCTCTGCATCACGTTCGCATCGTGCATGGCTCGGAGCCGAATCGCGCGCCCTACCGCCGTCTGGGCTTCGCCATTCGTTATGTGCCGACCTATGTGCGCCAGACCGAAGGGCCGCGGGACTACGCTACGCTGGTGCGTGGCAAAGATGAGTATCATCACTTCGACTACGAGTCCGTGCCGCGCATCGATCTCGGCGCCCAGGAAGTCGCCGAACACAAGCGCATCACGGAAGAAGCGAACAAGATTCTCTATCGGGGCACGGACAAGGTGAAAAACCAGGATTGAGGATCGGGGATTGAGGATTGGGCAAATGCAGTAAAGGGACTCAAGCAGTTCTCAGTGCACTATTCAGTTCCTGAATTTCTGTGGGGTCTTCACTCAATCCCCAATCCCCAATCCCCAATCCTGTCCTTATATGATTTTAGAAGTCGCCATCCTGAATGTGATCCCCGGGCGCGAAGCTGAGTTCGAGGACGCATTTCGCCAGGCGCAGCGCATCATCTCGACGATGAGCGGCTACCGCTCGCACGAACTGCGCCGCTGCATCGAAACGGCCAATCGCTACATCCTGCTGGTCAACTGGGACAAGCCCGAGGATCACACCATAGGATTTCGCGGTTCGCCCGGCTACCAGAAATGGAAGCAGTTGCTGCACCATTTCTACGATCCCTTTCCTGCCGTCGAACATTACACTGCCGTGTCTGGCGTGCCGGAATGACCAATCGAAGGGGCAGACCAGCCCGCCGTCTCAACGCGAATGATCAGGACAGAAGCGACCACGCCCTTGGACACAACATGATAATCAGATAGGGGGAAGGAAATGCTCACCGGCATATTGCTCCTGGTTGCGTTCCTGATCGTGGTGGCCGCCATCGTGCGCGGTCAGAGCCCGATCATCATGCTGCTCTTGCTGGCCATTGTCTGGGCGGCGCTGGCAGGCATTGGTATCAACGATATCCAGTCCAAGATACTGCAAGGCGGCGGTGTGGCGTATGCCTCTGCAGTCATCATCATCGTGTTCGGGGCCTGGTTCGCCCAGGTATTGATCCAGACCGGCATCGCCGAGAGCGTGATCCGTTCGGCGGTGGAACTGACGGGCGACCGTCCGATGGTGACCGCGATGACCATCAACCTCGTCACCGCCTTGCTGTTCACGTCAATGTACGGCGTTGGCGCGGCCATCGCCATCGGCGTCATCGCATTGCCGATCATGCTGAGCCAGGGCGTTCCCGCGCGCGTTGCCGCGCCGGTGTTCACCATGGGCGTGGGTGCCGGGGCGTTCGTGAACCTGGTGCAATTCGGCACGTTCGAGAAGCTGTTTCCCGGCATCAAATACGAAGCGCCCTGGCTGACCTACTGGGCCATCGGCATGGGGGTTTATATCCTCATTGCCTGGCTGATGATCTGGATCAACCTGCGCAAGCTGGGGGTCCGCCATGCCGCGTCCGTCGATACCGCCGCACCGCCCCCGCGCAAGCGCACGCCCTACTTCACCTACCTGGTGCCGATCTTTCCGGTATTCATGATCATGGTGTTCAAGTGGCAGATCATTCCGACCTTCCTGCTCTCGATCGTACTGGCGCTGGCGCTGACCGCGAAGCAGCGCAGCTTCCAGGGCACGCTGAACCTGTTCAACAAGACGTTTTTCGATGCCTTCCCGGATATCGCGACCATCGCCGCCCTGTGGACCATCTGCGGCATGATCATCGTCACCGGGCAAATGCCGCAGGTCGCCGGCGCCTTGCGGCCGATTTTCGATCCGATCCTGCCGCACACGACTTTGCAGGCGGCCATTTTCTTCGCCGTGCTGGGCGGCATCGGCAGCATTTATCGCGGGCCGATGGTCGTGGTCGGGACGGGCGCTGCACTGCTGGCGATCATCCTGTCC
>JANOGH010000367.1:0-5046 GCA_031414075.1 Betaproteobacteria bacterium
TTGCCCCAACCACGCCAACCAGCGTGGTCGCGACAGCGGCTGGTGCCACGGTGGTCAACCTGACATGGACGGCGTCCACCGACAACGTCGGGGTCACCGGTTATATCGTCCGGCGCAATGGCGTCCAGGTGGGCACCCCGATCAGCCCGAGCTTTGCGGATACGGGGCTGTCTTCTGCAACAACCTACAGCTATACCGTGGCGGCGCGCGATGCGGCGAACAATGTCTCGTCCGAGTCGGCGATCGTGGGCGCGACGACGGCCGACACAATTGCCCCCACCACGCCAACCAGCGTGGTCGCGACAGCGGCCGGTGCCACGACAGTCAATCTGACATGGACGGCGTCCACCGACAACGTCGGGGTCAGCGGTTATATCGTCAAACGCAACGGCCTCCAGGTGGGGTCGTCTGTGACCCCGAGCTTTGCGGATACGGGACTGTCTTCCGAAACAACCTACAGCTACACCGTACGGGCGTACGACAACGCCACACCCGCCAACGTCTCGGCGGATTCCTCTCCTCCCGCCAGCGTAACGACGCCCGCCGCGCCTGATACCACGATTCCAACCGTCCCGCAGAATGTGGTCGCGACGGCTATCAGCCAGAACCAGGTGAATCTCACATGGTCGGCATCGACGGACAGCGGCGGCGCGGGTCTCGCGGGCTATCGCGTGCTGCGAAGTGGTACACAGATCGCGACGACAGTAGTGACAACCTTCAACGACACAGGTCTGACCGCCAGCACGACATACAGCTACACCGTGCGAGCATACGACAATGCGACGCCGGCCAACGTCTCCGCAGATTCTTCGTTCGCCAACGTTACGACGCCCGCCGTGGTGGTGGTCGGAGGACTCGACACGCGGCCCAGCAATACGACCTGCCTCGCGGGCGCACGACCGAGCGGTTCGGATAGCGCAAGCGTGCAGCGCGTTTTTCCCTCCCTCTCGTTCTCCTCGCCTGTCCTCGCGCTGCAGGCGCCCGGCGACAGTTCGCGCTGGTTCGTGGTGCAGCAGGGCGGATCTGTGCGCGCGTTTTCGAGCGCTGCCGGCACGTCGACTACAACGTCCTTCATCGACATCACGGCACGCGTTGCTTCGGGCGGTGAACTGGGGCTTCTGGGGATGGCCTTCCATCCGAACTTCCCGACGGACCGGCGTGTATTTCTTTCCTATACCGCCACTTCAGGCAATCTTGTTTCGCGCGTCTCGTCATTCATGACGCTCGACGGCGGCCAGACGCTCGATCCGACTTCCGAACAGATTCTGCTCACGCTCAACCAGCCGGAGTCGAACCATAACGGCGGCCACATCGCATTTGGTCCCGATGGCTTTCTCTATATCGGCTTCGGTGACGGCGGCAGCGGTGGCGATCCGCACACGCAGAACGGTCCGATCGGCAACGGCCAGGCGCTCACCACGATGCTGGGCAAGATGCTGCGCATCGATGTCGGGACCGAAGCGGCGACCACCTACACGATTCCTTCGACCAATCCGTTCGCCGCCAATCCGAAGTGCGGACCCGCGACCAATGCGCAATCCTGCTCGGAGATCTACGCCTATGGCGTGCGTAACCCATGGCGCTGGAGTTTCGACCGGCAGAGCGGCGAGTTGTGGGTCGGTGATGTCGGCCAAGGTAACTGGGAGGAAGTCGACATCGTCGTGAAAGGCGGCAACTACGGCTGGCGCTGCCGCGAAGGCCGGGACAACTTCGGCAGCCAGGCCGGTTGTCCGACTTCGGGTCTCATCGACCCGGTGGCCGAGTACGACCACAGTCTCGGCGCGTCTATCACGGGCGGCTATGTGTACCGGGGGCCGCAGACCACGGCGCTGCGCGGCCGCTATATCTTCGGGGACTTCAGCTCGGGGCGCATGTGGACGCTGCTGCCCGACAATGCGGGCGGATACACGCGTACCAACCTTATTACAAACAGCGGTCTCAACATTTCCTCGTTCGCGCAAGCGAACGATGGCGAGTTGTACGTCGTCGATTACAACGGTGGCCTCTACCGCGTCGTCTTTCAGGGCGGAGCCGGCGGAGGGACCATCCCCACCAGCCTCGCTGCTACCGGTTGTGTTGACCCGATTAACCCGACCCAGCCGGCACCGGGGCTGATCCCCTACTCGGTGAATGCGCCGTTCTGGTCTGATGGTGCCGTGAAGGACCGCTGGATCGGACTGCCCAACGGCCAGAACATAACTGTCGGCGCCAGCAGCGATTGGGACTTTCCGAACGGCACGGTGCTGGTGAAGAACTTCAGTCTGGGCCCGGCACTCGTTGAAACACGGCTTTTCATGCATCACACCGACGGCTCCTGGGCCGGTTACAGCTACCAGTGGAACGATGCGCAGACGGATGCGACGCTGGTACCGGGCGGCGCGACCAAACTGTGGGGTGCGCAATCTTGGGCTTACCCGAGTGAAGCCAATTGCCTGCAATGTCACACGGCCGTGGCGGGGCGCAGTCTTGGACTCGAAACGGCGCAAATGAACCGCAATTTCACTTATCCGCAGACCAGTCGCACGGCGAACCAGATCACGACCTTGAATATGATCAATACGCTGACGCCGGCGATCGCGGGCGATCCGGCGACGCTGCCGGCGATCCCTGATCCCGCGGGAGGAAGCGGCACCCTCGCCGAGCGCGCCCGCTCCTACCTGCATACCAATTGTTCACAGTGCCATCGTCCGACCGGTCCGACACCGGTGAATCTCGATTTGCGCTACACCACCGCGCTTAACTTAACCAATGCCTGCAATGCCATGCCGCAAGCCGGGGATCTGGGTATTGGCGGTTCCGCGCGCATCATCGCGACGGGGAGCGCGGCCACTTCAGTGTTGGTAGCCCGCGTGAACCGGCGGAACGACTCGAAGCAGATGCCGCCGATCGGCAGCAATCAGATCGACGCGGCCGGCGTTGCGCTGCTCACGCAGTGGATCAACGGGCTCGCCAACTGCAATTGAGATCTGCCTTTTCAATCCTCTTGCCCAGAACCGCTTGCGGAGGAGGACGCGGAGATCACAGAGAATGCCTGAAGAAACGGCAATAGTCAGAGCGGCTTGCTCGGATCAATGAGCGTGCGCCACATGTGCGCGGTTGCGCTGCTGTCGTTGCCAAGGCCTTCTTTCGGTTGACGGAAATTGCGGCCGATAATATCGGTGAAAGGTTTGATCGACCATGCCGCGTTTTTGTCGAAGCTGTAGTCATCGAACAACGTGATGTGGCGCGCGTGCATGTACCACTTGTGACTGCGCGCGTACGCGTGCGCCACGGCGATGTACTCGGCCGGCCGGTAGTCCTCGCCGAACATCTTGATGTACATCTGCGGATATTCGTAGCCGACCGACTCGTCCGGATAGTAGCGCAGCGCCTGGTGGTAGCGGATCGCCCACGACACTTTCTCCGAAACATAAGGTTCGACCAGTTGTGCGCCCCACCAGCCGTGGTCCGGTCGGACGACGGCGAGGCCGACGTCGTGCAGCAGGCAGGCGAGGACGGTTTCCTCATCCATGCCGGCTTTCAGCGCGAGAGATGCGCACTGTACGCAATGCGGCGCCGCCGCGATCGGCAAACCGAACTTCGGCGTGTTCAGCCGCAGATTGAAAATATCGAACAGCGTCGGTTGCGCCGGCATCTGCGCCGCCGGCTCCGGCGGCCGGGTGCGCGCGAACGCGGACCCGATTTCCCGCAGGGTTTCCTGTCTTTCGTCATTCATGGTAGTCCTCGTTTCTGTCCGAACCCTCTGTCCACCGGTGAGTTCCGCTCAGAAGCAGGCGCGCACCACGCCGCCATCCACGCGCAGCGCCGCACCGTTGGTGGCCGACGAGAGCGGACTGCAGACGTAGGCCACCATGGTTGCGACTTCCTCCACCGTGGCATAGCGCTTCAGCAGCGAGCTCGGGCGGGCCTTCTCGAAGAACTCCTTTTCGAATTCCGGGAAAGGCTTGCCCGCCGAGCGCTTCGCAATGCCGGCCTTGTTGCCGTCGGAGAGCGTCGGTCCGGGCAGCACGGCGTTCACCGTGACGTTGGTGCCGACGCAAGTCTCGGCAAGGCCGCGCGAAATCGCCAGTTGCGCGGTCTTGGTCATGCCGTAGTGGATCATGTTGTCCGGGATCTGGATACCGCTCTCGCTGCTGATGAACACGATGCGGCCCCAGTTGCGCTGCTTCATGCCCGGGAGATAGGCACGCGAGGGTCTCACACCGCTCATCACGTTAATGTCGAAAAAACGCTGCCATTCGGCATCGTCGATTTCCTCGAACACCTTGCGCTCGAAAATACCGAGGTTGTTGACCAGAATGTCCACGGCCGGAAAGCGTTTGACCATCTCGGCGGTCGGTCCCGGCGCCGACAGGTCGCCGGCGAAGCCATCCAATCTTGCCTTTGGCGTGGCGGCACGGATCCGCGCGAGCGCCTCCTTGACCGCCGCTTCGGTGCGGCCGTTGATGATGACTCTCGCGCCTTCGGTGGCCAGCAGCACTGCGATGGCAAAGCCGATGCCCTTGGTGGAGCCGGAAACCAGTGCCGATTTATCCTGCAGCTTGAGATCCATGCCGTGTGTTCTCCCGGTTTATTTCTTGAGGTGCTGGTCGAACCAATCGATCGCTAGTCGACGGCTTTTTCCGAGGCCGCCGGCGTGGTCTGGATCACTCGCGAATGGCTCTCACCCCAGCCGCGGTGGTCGAAGGCGATGACGAGGTAGCCGGCGCGAGATGGTCTTGGGAGTCATGCGCGGTTCAGTGCGGAAAACAGGGTGTGCGATTCAGTCTGTGTCGGTCGACTCGTCCGACCAGCGGCGGCGCGGACCGGCATAGCCTCCTTCCGACATCTCTTCGTCGGGATCGTCCCCATCCCCGTCGAATTTATCCATCTCCTTGAGCAGCGACTGCAGTCGCTTTTCTGCCTCGGTCTCCCGATCCGGCAGGCCGACGATCTCTTTGACCACCGATGCCGCGCCACCGTAGTCTTTCTTGGTCTTGATGGGGCGAACCACCCCGTTGGACTTCCTGACACCGCCGCCTGTCATGTTTGCCCCCTTTGGCAAAG
>JANOGH010000368.1:0-2911 GCA_031414075.1 Betaproteobacteria bacterium
CACTGCTGTCCCACTTAAGCAAAACGCAGCTGGGTAGCAGTGGTTTGTGACGCGGGATTGAACGAATTCTATGGTCGTCGGGACTTGCATTGAGGTGCCGAGACTTTTTGTCATCGCGAGACGCGAAGCGGCGCGGCGATCCCGTGGTCATTACTGCAAGTCTTTGATTTACAAGATTGCTTCGCTTTGCTCGCAAAGACAAAATTGCTGCGCATGCAAAGTGCATGATTTAAGTGGGACAGCAGTGGGTTCGACCCCATTAATGGATGGCGAAGGTCACATAAACCTGGATGTTCACGCTCAGCTGCCCCGGTGATATGCCCGGGACCGCTGCGGCGTCCGACATCATGTAACCGCCTCGGGCCTCCATCATCGGCACGGGATAGCCGCCGCCTGACGACATCGAGATCGTCAGCACCTCGCCGAGTTCCACGCCAGCAAGTTTCGCAAGTTCCTCGGCTTGTGCGCGGGCGTCAGCCATCGCGGCAGCCCGCGCGCGCTGTTCGAGTGCCGCCGTATCCTCGACCATGAACTGCACGCCGTGGATGGAGTTCGCGCCCGCGTTTGTAACCGCCGCCAGCACCTCGCCCACCTTGTCAATGTCCTCGACGATGACGGTGACTACGTTTGACACGTTATATCCGGTGATGCGGACCTGATTGATCTGTTGCGGATCGTGTTGCTGCTCGGGCCAGATGCTGTAGTTCGAAGTCTGGATGTTCTTTTTGTCGATGTCCTGTTGTGCAAGCGCCCGCATGATCGCATCGACAATGGCCTGGTTCTGCTGCGAGGCCTGGGCAACAGTCGTTGCGATCGTTTGTACGCCAGCGCTGATCTGTGCCCGGTCTGGCGGTCCCGACGCTTCGCCTTGCCCGGTGACCGAAACGCTCCGCACGGCGGCCGGCTCGCCTTGCGCCCAGGCGGCGCCGGACAGGGCAACGGCGATCATGGCAAGCAGCGCAGCTTGTCCCAATATTCTTAATGACATCAGATCCAACCTCCCGTGTACGAATTGTTTACCGTGGCGCAACCGACGGCCAGCGGATACTGAGCACTTGCTTTGAGACCCCCATCCGTCCGAAAGTTCACGCTGTGAGGCCAGGAAAAGAAAATTCTATCGTAAAATCTACTGAACTCGAGCAACCGGCGATTGTGGTATTCATTCGCCAAATTCAAGAAGAGGAATAACCATGATCGATCATATAGGAGTTTCGGTAGCAGACACGAAACGTTCAAAGGCGTTTTACGATGCGGCACTCGCGCCCATCGGCATAAAGATGATCATGGAGGTGCCAGGAAGTGTGACCGAGAGCGGTGGCACCGCTTGCGGCTACGGCAGGGACGGCAAGCCTTTCTTCTGGTTCGGAGACAAGGAAAGAGTCGGCGCAGGCGTTCACATCGCATTTGCCGTTGCCAAGAGAAAACTTGTCGATGCCTTTTATAGGGCAGCCCTTGCAGCTGGCGGCAAAGACAACGGCGCACCGGGGTTAAGACCGCACTATCACGCTCATTACTATGGCGCTTTCGTGCGTGATCCCGATGGCCATAACGTAGAGGTGGTCTGTCATGTGCAATTCGGGGACAGTGACCCTAACTCCGGGGCTTCGGCCCGGAGTTAGGGTCACTGTCCCCGAATTGTGTAACACGGAGGAATGCCATGCGAGTCTTGATCAATATCGTGACTGTTGCTCTGGTCTTGGGATCGCACGTCCGTCCTGCATGGGCCGACGACGTCTACACCATGGAACTCCGGTCGCTCGCGCCGGACGTCTACTTAATCCAGCGGCCTGATCCGCTGCGCGAACCCGTCGAACCGAACGCGCTGTTCATCGTCAATGCCACCGACGTCATCGTTTTCGAAGGAGGCGGGGCCCCGATCGTCGCCGAGCGCAGCATTGCACTGATCCGAAGCGTTACCGACAAACCGGTATCCCATGTGATCAACAGTCATTGGCACGGCGACCACAACCTGGGAAACCAGGCCTATCGAGCCGAGTTTCCGGATGTGCGGATCGTCGCGCACCCGGAAACGGTAGCGGCGATGACGGGTTCCCCGATGGCGTACGTCGGGCGCTACGTGCCGATGCTGACCGGTCTGATCGAGGAATGGGGCGCTGAACAGGCCAAAGGCGAATTGTCGCCACGGCGTGCAGAACTGTTGCCAAGCTTTGTCCTCATGAGGGATGAACTGGCCAGAACCACGATCGTGCCGCCCGACCTGCTCGTCTCTGACCGCCTGGTGCTCGAGCGCGGGGAACGCGAGATACACATCCTGCACCTCGGGCGCGGCAATACGCCGGGCGATCTCGTTCTCTGGTTACCCGGCGAGCACATACTGGCGAGCGGCGACCTGGTGGTGCATCCGATCCCGTACGGTTTCGGAAGTTTTCCGCTGGACTGGATCGCGGCACTTGACCGGCTTGCCGGTTTCGACTTCGACCTGCTGGTGCCCGGTCACGGCGCGGTCCAGCACGATGCCGCCTATGTTCGCCGTTTGCAGGCCTTGCTCATCGAAGTGCGGCGACAGGTCGGCGAATCCGTGTCGAAGGGCTACGACCTGGAGACGACCCGCGAAAAACTCGATCTGTCGTCGTTCGTTGACGAGTTTGCTGGCGACGATGCGGACGCGCGGCTGAAATTCGACGACTGGTGGACGCAGCCCATCTCGAGATCCGCCTGGCTGGAAGCGCGCGGTGAGCCCATCAAGCAAGGCGCCTCGGACGAGACCGGCTAGGGCTGGGAATTCGGGGGACAGTTTACTTATCTTGCGAAGTCACAAGATAAGTAAACTGTCCCCCGAATTATGGTTGTTCGTAGCTGATCGACAGAATACTCAGGGTAGCGGTTTTGCTGCCCGCCTTGACTACAACCACGTCATTCACACGCTTCCCCAAAAGAGCCTTGGCGAGCG
>JANOGH010000369.1:0-9664 GCA_031414075.1 Betaproteobacteria bacterium
AAAAGGTATCAGCTACGTCAAGCACACTAAGTAGTCATTAGTCCCTTGTCCTTTGTCCTTTGCTGATTGTTTACAAGTACGCCATTAGCGCGAGCCATAACAGCAGACAAGAGACAAGGGACAAGGGACAAGGGACCAATATGCAATTACACGGTTGGGAAGCAGTGCTTTTTTATGTGCTGGCATTTTCAACGCTCATTATGGGCGTTTTGGTGGTGTCTGCCCGTTTAGCCGTCCACTCGGCTCTCTTTTTGATTGGCACGCTGGTCAACATCGCGCTGTTGTTCATCTTGCTGCGCTCTGAATTCGTAGCGAGCCGGCTCCAGTCCACGCCGGCCTGATAGTTGTTGGAGAGCTGCACTTCGACGATGGTGGCTTCGATCAGGACTTGCCGCTGTGACGCCGAGCTGACGCTGTCCAGATACTGCTGAACCAGCACATGTTGCTTTTCGGTGCCGAGCACGCTGAGGGTTCCCGTAACGGGGTTGACGACGATATCGTTCTTGGAATCGGAGGTAATGCTGGGAGTGGGAGCCTGCGGGAAAGCCGCGCTTAGCAGCGCGGTGGCATTGGCCCCGGCGCGCGATACCGCATCCGCCTGGGCGATTCGTTCTTTACTTGCAGCGGCGGCCTGTGCTTCACTTGCAGCGGCCTGCGCTTGGGCGCGCTCGGCGCGCTGATCCGCACTCTGGTTCAAAGTCTTGGTGGCCGTCAGGATGGCCTCGATGTTCTGCCGCAGGACTTCCCAGAAATTGTTCACCGACTTGGTGTCCACTTTCGTGTTCGAGGAACCGCTTGCGCCCTGTCCCTGCCCGCCTCCCGACTGACCGCCACCGCCAGTCGTTGAGCCGCTGATCTCGCCGCTTACGCCGATACTCGACGCCGTTTCGCGGCTCATGTTCACGTAGTTGACCTTGTAGTTCCGGAAATACGGGGAGTCCGGGAGCACCACAATGGTCTTGCCTTCGGTGCGATAACGGATGTTCACCTGCTGCGAAATGCGTTCGAGGATGGCGGGCAGCGTTTCGTCAATCGCGTTCAACGACACCAGGCCCTGTATCGACGGGTGTACATCGATGTTCTGCCGGGTATCCCGCGACAGCGCGAAGAGCAACTCCTTTACCGGCACTTCGCTGACCACAACGCTGTACGTCGGGACTTTGACCTGGGGTTTGGGAAGAGGGACGAAATTGCTGGTGGTAACCGGCGGCAGGATCTTTTCTTCGGCCGCCTGCGGGGGAAACTGATCGGCGTTGATATGGCCTTTTGAAGGAGGAATGGTCGGCTTGTAGGTTGCACAGCCGCCAACGGCCAGGGCGAGTAGGGAAATGACTGCCGCCACGACATTGGCCGGCAGCATGTGACGCCTTGCGGCAGCCCGCGTTACCGAACGCGACGCCCTGCCCACACGTGAAGCGACTTGATCCTCCTGCATGACCATTCTCGGACCCGTAAAAAGTTTTTCGGACTCTCTGGGCACAACTTCCCTCCCGCCTAATCTGCGGGCGGCACTACGCTGACTGCTATGACCTTTGACGGGCGATCTCAGAGCGGATGCCCTGGATAGTCCGGTAATAAGGCCGGTTGAATTGCAGCTCGTCGGGCAGACTCTGTAGGGTCCGCGTGACCTCACCCCTGGTTGCGAAGGTCCCGTATAAAACGGTCATGGAAGGTTGCCGGTTCGCAGTGGTACGGTACACATAAACCTTATCAATTTCAATATATTTAGCGATCGTTGTTAAATATTCTCTTAAGAGTGCGGGGTCGTTCGAACCGAGCAGCTGAATGCTGTAGAAGCCGCCGTTCTGCTGACTAAGCCATTGGTCGGTTGCGAGCAAGCGTCGTTCCAGGACGTCGGGAGCCGCACCTGTCTCGGGAGGTGCCCCCCTCGTGGCGGCGGCCGTGTCAGGAACGGCCTGGGCATTCGCCAAGACGACTGCCTCCGGCACTGCTTGCGACACTTGAGCGGGGGCAGCTGCCGTTGGCACGACCTGCGCCGTGGGTGCGGTAAACGCCTGATAGGCCGCAAAGGCGGCTATACCGAGCACGCCTCCCAGCGCCAGCCCGGCTAGAGCGTAGGTAACGGGCGCCCGACTACGCGGTGCTTCCACACTGCTGAATTCGCTGTCGCGTACCGCGGCTTTAACGTGATCCAAACTGATGTTATGGGTGCCCTCGGCAAAAGCGGCCAGCAGCGCCTTGTCGGCAACGAGATTGAGACGTCTTGTCAACCCGTCGCAGACTCTGGTCATGTGAGTAATCACTCTGCGGCCGAATAAATCAGGCCCGTGATATCCGGCGGCGCGCAGGCGAAAAGTCAGGTAAGCCCTGACATCGTTGTCATCGAGCGGCAGGAGACTGAAGCTATGGGTAATGCGTTCGCGCAATTGCCGTATGTTTTGCTGCCGCAGGTTTTCATCCAGTTCGGGCTGTCCAAACAACACGATCTGCAGCAATTTATGCTGCTTGGTCTCCAGGTTGGAGAGCAACCGGATTTCTTCCAGCGTGGAAATCGGCATGCCCTGGGATTCCTCCACGAAAACGACGACCTGGCGATGTTGACTATGCCGCTCGACCAGGTAATCGTTCAGCGCGTGCATCACTTCCAGGCGGCTCGCGTCCTTGGGGACGTGCAACCGCATTTCGAAGGCGATTGCATGGAGAATTTCTTCTGGAGACACGCTCGGATTGGCCAGATAGACCGTCTCCACATTCTGCGGCAGGCGGGTTTGCAGCACACGGCACAGCATCGTTTTGCCGCTGCCTACCTCGCCCGTCACCTTGATGATGCCTTCGCCGTGCGTGATCGCGTAGATCAAGGCTTCCAGGATCGCACCGCGATTGCCACCCTCGAAGAACACATCGGTATCGGGTGTGATCTTGAAAGGAGCATGGGAAAGACCGAAGAACTCGTAGTACATCAGGTTCCCTCCTCCATGCCATGGGCGTAGTTCTGCATGCGGCTGTACAGGGTCGTGCGATGAATTCCCAGCAATTTCGCCGCCTGGCTCAGGTTGCCGCGGGTAATATCGAGGGCTGCTTCGACATAGCTTCTTTCCAGATCGCGCAGCGTCTCGTCCAGCAGAAAGCCCTTCTTGGTCTGCAAATGTTTGCGGGCTGCGTCCACGGAGGTCTTGAAGTCCTTGACTTGGCCGACCTCGGATGGTGTCGACATCGGGTCTTCCCAGTCGAACTCGCCCAGCAGTTGCTCGCTATTGATCGTTTCGCTGGGATATTTGGTGCTAAGCCGGATGACGACGTTGCGCAACTCGCGCACATTCCCGGGAAAGCCGTATTGCATCCATAGCTCGATGGACTTGTGATCGAGTTTGAACGGCTGCACATTGCTCTGACGCGCGTAGAGTGCAGAGTAGTGCTCGAGCAGCCTTACCTTGTCTTCGCCGAGCTCGCGCAACGAGGGCACCGAGATCGTGAACACCGAGAGCCGATGATAGAGGTCCGCGCGAAAACGCCCGGAACGCACTTCCCTGCGCAGGTCGCGATTGGTTGCGGCAATGACCCGTGCATTGGAGACCCGGCTTTGTGTTTCACCGACGCGCTGATATTCGCCATTTTCCAGCACGCGCAGCAATTTCGCCTGCAACTCGAGCGGTAACTCGCCGATTTCGTCGAGAAACAGCGTTCCCTCGTGCGCATCCTCGAAGTAACCGGAGCGCGAGGAACTGGCGCCGGTGAACGCACCCTTTACGTAACCAAAAAGCGTTGGCTCGACCAACGACGGCGAAATGGCGGCGCAATTGAGTGCAAGGTAGGGCTTCCCGGCCCGCGGGCCTTGCCGGTGCAGCGATTGCGCGACGAGCTCCTTGCCGCTGCCGGATTCGCCTTCGATCAGCACGGGAAACGGGGCCGTCGCATACTGCGCTATCTGCTGATGCAGCTTCGTTATCGCAAGGCCTCCGCCGACGATGCCGGTGTCCGCTTTGGCGGATGACTGCTCCACCTCGGCCATGCGTCTTGCCTTGGCGAGCATTGCTTTGAGTACATCCGGCTCGCACGGCTTGGAAATGAACTCAACCGCGCCCAGCGTGCGGGCATAGCGGGCATTGGCGTCGTCGTTCTGTCCGGACAGAACCAGGATCTTGATCGACGGGGAATGTGCCAGCAGATCGGTGATCAGTTGGAAGCCTTCATCCGGCCGATGCGGCGTCGGTGGCAGGCCAAGATCCACCAGAGCCAGTTCCGGCGCGGCATCGAGCTGCCGAAGCAGACTCTTCACCTGCGCTCTCGATCCGGCCGCGCGGACGTTATAGTCCTTGCCGAGCACGAAACTCAACGTGTCGATGATGAGCGGGTCGTCGTCGACAATCAGCAGTTCCGGTTTTGACGCGTTCTTTGTATCCATTTGTCCGATGGCCGGCGACGATGCAGCGGCGCCGCATCATTGTGCCAGAAGGGCTTGATTGTTCATAGATTTAGGTGGTCTGCGCGGGAGGAGCGCCTCTTCTGCTGTTTGCGGGGCAGGACAACTCGGACGCTTTGCCGCGGGTCGAACCGAAAATTGCGCGGGTCGGCGATGAATGCCGCTCTCCGTTACAATGCAACCCCGTTTCAATCTCGGACGCTAATGTGCATCCCGACACTCTGGTAGAAATTAGCGACGTCAATTTCTGGTACGACAAGCGCCGCCCGATTCTGAGCGGGATCGACATGGCCATCCCGCGCGGGAAAGTTGTGTCCATCATGGGCATCAGCGGTTCGGGTAAGACCACGCTGCTGCGCCTGATCGGCGGTGCGCTCAAGCCGCGACAGGGCCAGGTGAAGGTGGCGGACAAAGTGATGCACGAACTGGACCGCGCCGGCCTCTACCAGATGCGCCGCCGCATGGGCATGCTGTTCCAGTTCGGCGCCCTGTTCACCGACTTGTCGGTGTTCGACAATGTCGCGTTCCAGATTCGCGAGCACACCGATCTGCCGGAAACGATGATTCGCGACATGGTTCTGATGAAACTGCATGCAGTGGGTCTGCGCGGCGCGCACCGGCTGATGCCCTCAGAACTATCCGGCGGGATGGCGAGACGCGTGGCGCTGGCGCGCGCGATCGCGCTGGACCCGATGCTGATCATGTACGACGAACCGTTCGCCGGACTGGATCCGATATCGCTCGGGGTCATAGGCAATCTGATCCGACGCCTCAACGACGCGCTCGGAGCGACTTCGATCGTGGTGACGCACGATGTGACGGAATCGCTGAAAATGGTCGACTACGTTTACTACCTGTCCGACGGTGTGATCGTGTCCAAGGGCACCCCGCAGGAGATGCGGGCTTCGACGGAGCCTCTGGTCCGTCAGTTTGTCTATGGCGAACCCGACGGGCCGGTGCCGTTCCAGTATCCAAGCGAGGATTACCGCGAAGACCTGATGCTCGACAGATAGGATGTTCAGCCGTTCGCCCATCGCTAACGTAAGGACCATCGGCCATCACACGGTCAACGGTCTGTGGCGGCTCGGTTACGCCAGCCGCTTCTTCGCGATGATACTGCTGCAGTCCGGAACCAGTTTCCGCCGTCTGCGGCTGATCATCCGCGAGCTCTACTTTACCGGCGTGCTGTCGCTGATCATTGTTCTGGTATCGGGCCTGTTCGTGGGCATGGTGCTCGGGCTGCAGGGCTACCAGACGTTGCAGACCTACGGCTCGGAGTCTGCGCTCGGCGTGCTGGTCGCCTTGTCGCTGGTACGCGAACTGGGTCCGGTGATCTCGGCATTGTTATTCGCGAGCCGGGCCGGATCGGCCATGACCGCCGAGATCGGCCTGATGAAGGCGACCGAGCAGCTCTCGGCGATGGAAATGATGGCGGTGGACCCTATTGCCAGGGTGGTGGCGCCGCGCTTCTGGGCGGGGGTGATCTCGATGCCGTTGCTGGGCGCAATGTTCAGCGCCATGGGCGTATTCGGCGGCTACCTTGTTGGGGTGGTGTTGATCGGCGTCGACGAAGGCTCGTTCTGGTCGCAAATGCAGAGCGCGGTTGATTTCCGGGAGGACATCGTCAACGGCGTCATCAAGAGTTTCGTGTTCGGAGTTGCGGTGACCTGGATCGCCCTGTTCGAGGGCTACGATGCACCGCCGACCGCGGAAGGCGTGTCGGGCGCGACCACGCGTACCGTGGTGACGTCTTCGCTGGCCATCCTGGGCCTGGATTTCGTGTTGACCGCATTCATGTTTCGGGGGGTGTGATGGAACGCTCGATGCTCGACCTGTGGGTGGGACTGTTCGTTTGCGCCGGCATCGGCGCTCTGCTGATTCTGGCGCTCAAGGTTGGAAACATGAGCGGTATCAGCGTAGCCGATACTTACAAGGTTTACGCCGAGTTCGACAATATCGGCGGCCTCAAGCCGCGCGCACCGGTGAAAAGTGCGGGTGTAGTGGTCGGCCGGGTCGAAGGATTTTCCCTCGATACGCGGACCTTTCGCGCCAATGTTGCACTGCGAATCGACAAGCGTTATCCATTTCCGAGGGACTCATCGGCGTCCATACTGACCGCGGGTCTGCTCGGCGAGCAATATATCGGCATGGATGGCGGGGGCGATGAGCAGAATCTCAAGGATGGCGACCGCCTGAAGATCACGCAGTCGGCGGTCGTGCTGGAAAAATTGATCGGCCAGTTCCTCTACGGTAAAGCTGCCGAAACCGGCGCCGGCAAATAGCGATAAATGCGGCTTCAATCAGGACAATGCCCATGCGAAGAGGAAGCGAGGAAGTGATCGGGCGCTGGTTTGTCGCCCTGTTGATGGTGCTTTCCACCGCCATCTCTGTCAGAGCCGAGGAAGTTCCGCCGGATGTACTGGTGCGCACGACGACCGAAGAAGTGCTCAATGTCGTGCGTAGCGACAAGGACATTCGGGCGGGCAATGTGGCAAGAATAGTGCAGTTGATCGAGGAAAAAGTCGCGCCGCATTTTGATTTCGAACGCATGACGCGCCTCGCGGTAGGCCGCCCCTGGCGCGACGCGTCACCGGCACAGCGCGAAGCACTGCTCAAGGAATTTCGTGCATTGCTGGTGCGCTCCTATGCGGCCGCGTTTACGGCTTACATCGGCATTGCAGTCGAATACCGGCCGTACAAGATGAATCCCGGGGATGCTGAAACAACCGTGCAGACGCTGATCAAGTTGCCCGGAGGCGCCCCGCCGATGGGGGTGGACTACGATATGCGCAGTGCAGCGGGAGGCTGGAAGGTCTACGACATACGCGTGGCCGGCGCCAGCCTGATCATCAACTATCGCAATCTGTTTGCCCAGGAGATCCAGAACGGCGGAATGGATGGACTGATCAAGAGCCTGGTTGACAAAAACAGCGGCAAAACGCAACCGGCGCCCAACAAATGATCGTCAAGCAGGGAAATCGTTATCTGATCGACGGCCCGGTCACGCTCGACACCGTCGGGGCCTTGAACGCAGAAAGCACCGCTTTCGATGGGGACAGGGTGATCGTCGACCTCGCAGGGGTGACCCGCGCCGATTCGTCAGGTTTGAGCCTGCTGCTGGAATGGACCCGACGGCTTAACGGCAGCGGCAGGCAGATTGCTTTTGCGAACTTGAGCCAAAGTTTGCAGAGCCTGGCGGATCTTTACGGCGTCGCCGATCTGATTCCGGTAACGGCCGACTAGCTTTTTTCCAATCACCCGACGAAACACCCCTTTTTTACGTGCAACCCGCCATCGAGATACGAGGGGTCTCCAAGGCTTATGGGAGCGTGCGCGCGCTTGCCGATATCAATCTCAACATTGCGGAAGGCGAATTTTTTGCGCTGCTCGGCCCCAATGGCGCAGGCAAGACCACGCTGATCAGCATTCTCGCCGGCCTGGCTCGCGCTGACGCCGGCAGTCTCAAGGTGATGGGTCACGATGTGACGGCCGATTACCGCGGCGCGCGGCGATCCCTCGGTGTCGTGCCGCAGGAGCTCGTGTTCGACCCTTTTTTCACGGTGCGCGAGACGCTGCAGTTCCAATCGGGTTATTTCGGACTGGGCCGCAATGATGCCTGGATCGAGGAGATCATGGTCCGGCTTGATCTGACGAATCGGGCCGATTTCAACATGCGCGCATTGTCGGGGGGGATGAAAAGGCGCGTTCTGGTGGCCCAGGCGCTGGTGCACAAGCCGCCGGTAATCATTCTCGACGAGCCGACCGCGGGGGTCGACGTCGAGTTGCGCCAGGGATTGTGGCAGTTCATCCGGCAGTTGAATGGCGAGGGCCATACCGTTGTGCTGACCACACACTATCTCGACGAAGCAGAAGCGCTCTGTAGCCGCGTGGGCATGCTCAAGCAGGGCAAACTGGTCGCGCTGGATTCCACGCATAATCTGCTCAAGGACTTTTCCGGTGCCCATTTACGCCTAAGGCTGGCCTACGGCCTTCTGCCGGAGTCACTCGTGCCAATGATCGGGAAGGCGCCAACGAACGGGGAATACCTGCTTGCGCTGCGGGACTATGCGGAGGTCGAAACCGTGCTCTCCGAACTCCGGAAAAATGGTCTCGTGGTCGCGTTCATGGAACTGGAACAGCCCGATCTCGAGGAAGTCTTCATCGAAATCATGCGTAGAGATTGAGCCATGCCTGAATCCGCACCCCTGGCCGGCTTCCCCACGCTGTTTCGCAAGGAGATCGCGCGCTTCTGGAAGGTTGGTTTCCAGACCATCCTGGCCCCGGTACTCACGGCATTGCTCTATCTGCTGATTTTTTCCCATGCGCTTGAAGAGCACGTGCAGGTCTATCCGGGCGTGCGTTATACCGCTTTCCTCGTGCCGGGGCTGGCCATGATGTCGCTCCTGCAAAATGCCTTCGCCAATAGTTCCTCCAGCCTGATCCAGTCGAAGATCACCGGCAACATTATTTTCATACTGCTGCCCCCGCTGTCGCACTTCGAATTCTATGCAGCCTATGTGCTGGCTTCTGCCGTGCGCGGCGTCGTGGTCGGGTTCGGCGTATTCGCCATAACCTCGATTTTTGTCCCTATCCCGATGCGAAGCCCGCTCTGGGTGCTGACGTTTGCTCTGTTGGGCTCGGGACTGCTTGGCACGCTCGGCATCGTCGCGGGCATTTGGGCCGATAAGTTCGACCAGCTTGCCGCGTTCCAGAACTTCATCATCATGCCGCTGACCTTTCTGTCTGGCGTGTTCTACTCGATTCATTCCCTGCCGCCTTTCTGGCAGGAGGTTTCGCACTTCAATCCGTTTTTCTACATGATCGATGGCTTTCGCTACGGCTTCTTCGGCGTATCGGACGTTTCCCCCACGCTCAGTGTCGCGATTGTAGGCGGTTGCCTTTTGGCTTTATCATTCGCCACCTTGGCACTACTCAAACGCGGCTACAAGCTGCGCAATTGACAGAGTTGATTTATGGTCACCCCAGAACAGGTCAGGTCCTACATTCAGCAAAACCTTGCGTGCGATCACGTCGACGTGACCGGCGACGGCCATCATTTCGAGGCTGTGATCGTCAGTTCCGCGTTCCAGGGCAAGTCACGGGTCCAGCAGCATCAGGTCGTCTATCGGGCGCTGGGGGATCGCATGCGCGAAGAGATTCACGCGTTATCGATGAAAACTTTCACGCCGGAAGACTGGGCCGCTCACTAGCCGGTCGCGTCACGTGGACAAACTTGTCATCCAGGGCGGCGTGCCGCTGACCGGGGAAGTGCGCATTTCCGGC
>JANOGH010000370.1:0-2624 GCA_031414075.1 Betaproteobacteria bacterium
CGACCATTCTGATCGAGGAGCAGGAGATCCCGTCCGATCTGGTGCGCACCACGATCAGCAGCTATGCCGATCAGCGTATCCAGGTCATCAGTCAGCAGGTGATGACGCGCAGCAACCTGATGCAGATCGTCGAGAAATACGACCTCTACCCCCGGCAGCGCAAGCGCGAAACCACCGAGGAAATCCTGGAGCGCATGCGCAAGGACATCAAGCTCGATCTTGTCACCGCCGACGTGATCGACCGGCGCAGCGGCAGCCGCACCAGCGCCGCGATTGCCTTCACGCTGTCCTACGACAGCGAGAATGCGGAAAAGGCACAGAAGGTCGCCAATGAACTGGTGTCGCTCTACCTCAATGAAAATCTGAAAAACCGCCAACAGCAGGTAGCGGAAACGTCCAGCTTTCTGTCCGGGGAGGCGGACCGGCTGGCCGCCCACATTTCTGAAATGGAAGCCGGCCTGGCGCGGTTCAAAAAGAAAAACATGGGCCGGCTGCCGGAGCTGACGCAGTTGAATCTGCAGATCCGCGACCGCACCGAGGCTGAACTGGCCGATGCGGAGCGTCAGTTGCAAAGCGTCGACGAACGGCGTTTCTATCTCGATGCGCAGTTGAGCCAGATCAAGCCGAACTCGCCGATGATTTCGCTGACCGGTGAGCGGATTCTCGGACCCGAGGACCGCCTGCGCACGCTGCAGGCGCAGTACGCGGGAATGACGGGAATCTATGCTGCCCAGCACCCGGACATGGTGCGCGTGAGAGGCGAAATGGAGGCGCTCAAGCAGGAAACCGGAAAGACGGACGGCGTCCCGGAAAAGATCAAGCGCCTGGAGAAACTGCGCACCGATCTGGCGGCATTGCGGGAGCGCTATGTCGTCGATCATCCGGATGTGGTCAAGATCACGCGTTCGATCGAGTCCCTGGAGGCGTCGCTGGCGGCAGAAAGCGCGGCGGGGAAGGGAGAGATCGCTGCAATCAAGCCCGAAAATCCGGCTTACATTTCGATACAGGGGCAGCTCGACGCACTGGGCAGCGAGCAAAAATCGCTGCAGACCAAGCGCAAGGAGTTGCTCGCCAAGCGCGATCAGTACGAGACCCGTCTGGAACAGACCCCACAGGTCGAACGCGAATACCTCGATCTTTCCCGCGATCACGAGAACTCAGTGCTGCGCTACCGCGAGATCAAGGCCAAGCTGATGGAAGCGCAGGTGGCGCAGGAACTGGAAAAAGGGTCCAAGGCCGAGCGCTTCTCGCTGATCGATCCGCCGCAGTTTCCGGAAAAGCCGCGCAGTCCGAACCGGCCCGCGATTCTGCTGATCGGCGTGGTGGCTGCGCTCGGCGGCGGGGTTGGCTATGCCGGCGTGCTGGAAGGCCTGGACGGCTCGGTAAAGAACCCGAAGCAGTTGAGTCGCGCGCTGCAAACGCCGCTCCTCTCCGTCATCCCCTACATCGAAAACAATGGCGATCGCGCAAGGCGCAGGAACAAACGCGTCCTGGTCGCCGTAGGCGTGCTGCTCGGATCGATATCGCTGCTTGCTGCGATTCATTTCTTCTGGATGCCGCTGGAAGTTTTCTGGTTCTACCTGCTGCGGCGTCTGCAACTCAGTTGAATACCAGTCGGGGGGGAAATCGTTTTGGACAGAATCGCTGATGCATTGGACCGCGCTCGCGAGAATGCCGGCCCGGTCGGCGTGATCCGCTCCAACCGGGTTACCCGGCTGCGGGAGGAAAATCGCGACACGGGATCCGGAAAAATCACATACAGCCGCACCCGCACGGTGACAATTTCCGCGGAAAGGCTGCGCGAGCACCGTATCGTCGGCGGATTCGAACCGGGCGCCTACAAGGACGCCTATAAGATCCTGTGTACCCAGATCCTGCAGCGATTGCGGGAAAACGGCTGGAACGCGCTTGCCGTGACCAGTCCGAGAGGGCGCGAAGGCAAAACGCTTACTGCAATCAACTTCGCGATTAGCCTGGCCCAGGAAGTCGACCAGACCGTGCTGCTGGTGGATGCCGATCTGCGCTCCCCGCGCATCCATGACTACTTCGGCTTTCCGGTTGCGTCCGGCCTGAGCGATTTTCTGACCGCGAATGCCTCGCTCGAAGATATCCTGGTGCATCCCGGAATCGATCGCCTGGTGATCCTGCCGGGCGGGCGGCCGCTGCTGAATTCGTCGGAATTGCTGGGCTCGCAGAAGATGCTGGGCCTGGTGCAGGAGTTGAAAAGCCGCTACCCGTCGCGCATCGTCGTATTCGATTTGCCGCCGGTGCTCTCGGCGGCCGATTCGCTGGCATTCTCACCCTACGTGGACGCTGCCATTCTGGTGGTGGAGGAAGGCGCCACCGATCGCGACGATGTGCAGCGTGCTGCCGAGATGCTGAGTTCCACGCGACTTATCGGCACCGTTCTGAACAAGTCGCGCCAGGCCGAGGGTAGTCCGCCGGCCAAGGCAGCCAGGCCGGGCCGATTGTTCCGCCGCAAACGCAAGGAGGGATAGTCGCGTGTACGAAACATTTTATGGATTGCGCGCGCGGCCCTTTTCAATCCTGCCCGATCCCGGCTACCTGTATTTCAGCCGCAGGCACAAGGTCGCGTTCGGACTGCTGGAATATGGGTTGCAGCA
>JANOGH010000371.1:0-1567 GCA_031414075.1 Betaproteobacteria bacterium
GCCCCGCGGCGCAAATGCAGCGGGCGATCTGCTTCGGATCGCGAACACCCGCGAGCACGGCGGGAATGTAGTCGGCCAGTTCCACCCAGGTCGCCGCGGCGTCGAACACCTCCGGCGCCCAGTCGCGCTCGGGCACGTATGCGGTCGACATCGGGGGCCTGGTCCAGGGAACTGAATACGATTCCCTTAACGTGGGCGGCACCGCGTACCTCGATGGCCTTCTCAGCCTGAGTTTCCTCGATCTGGGCAGCGGGCTTTTCTCACCGCATTTGGGTGACTTCTTCGATGTGCTCAGCGCCGAGCAGGTGATTGGGGGCTTCAGGCATCTGTCGCTTCCGAAATTGGGACGGGACGAGTTCTGGAACATCGACTATCTCGCCGACGCCATGGGCACGACCGATATCGTGCGTTTGAGTGTGGCTCCCATCCCCGAACCTGAAATCTACGCGATGATGGCAGTCGGGCTTGGGCTGCTGGGCTTCGTTACGCGCCGGAAGAAGAAGCTGCGTATCCGCTACCCTTGATCCTGATCAGCGGCAATCACACAGACGCCGCTTCGGCGGGTTTTTTTACCACGTGAGTGTCTCTTTGGGTCGCCTACCGCCACGTCGCAAACCGGCCAAGGCTGTGGGAAAAGACCAAATTACGGGAGACGGGCCATGATTATTCCCATGCGAGGCATTTTCTCTTGCGTCTGATGACCTATGCATTCCACTCGGTCAGGCACTGTCTGTCGTAAATCAATTCTCCGCTACTACAAAACATCTGACCGGACGGTTTCCGAGACGTCGACGTTGTTCACCCGACACTCCGCCAGCAGGCTGAAAATGCTACTGCCGACCGCGGCGATGTCGTCCCCGGGTTGCAGCACCCATGCGTATTCCTGCGAGAGCGATGCGTCGAATGGTGAACTCAGGCGGATGCGGATGCTGCCGTCGGCGCAGGCGGCAACAGCGGCTTCGGCTTCGCCGACACGCGATCGAAACTTGCGCAGCGCGGTACTCAGGAACAACTGCAAGCCGAGTTCACTTGCGGCGAATGTGCCGGCTTCGATTGCCTGCAGATGACTCATCGGCGGTCGCGGAATCGGCAACAGCGACAATCCCGGCTGCCCCAGCTGGGCGGCTAGTGCCCGGGTTAACGGCATTCCCCATGCGCCGATATTGCCGGCGGTTTCGGTAAATCCGGGGGCATCGGCGGATGTGACCGAAACGCCGGTCAGAAAACGCAGATGCACCTCTTCTTCCGTACCCGCTATGCGGATTTCCTCGGGCGGAAGATCCAGGGGCGGGAGATTCTCCCTATCCGTTTCGCGCGAACGGCGATAGACCGTGCTCGGCTTCAGCGCGGCAAGTCCTCCCGCGGAGACCAATGCGCCGTTCAGGCCGAAATTCTTCATCGGGCCGAGCGTGCCGTGCATTTCAAACAGTTTCTTCAGTTCCCCGACGTCCGCCACCACGCCCGGAAGGATGAGCGGCCCGCGCCCACCCGTCACGACCAGGATCGGAATGGCGAAAATCCGTAAATGCAGCGCCGCTTTGCCGGGCGCTTTCAGCGCGGCATCGAG
>JANOGH010000372.1:0-1863 GCA_031414075.1 Betaproteobacteria bacterium
ATCACTGCGGCTTGGGGGCGCGGAATATTCAGTTGGAAACCGGCCATGAATCAATTCGCAATCCTCTATCAAGATCGCTTCACACGATCACAAGCGTAAGATGTTCAACCACCCTCACACACAAAAATCAGGACATCCCCGGTGACAGTGGCTATTGTTACGGTGATAGCTAATGCAACGATCGCAACCTACTCGCTCTTAATCTCCCTTATGCATTTCTCTGTGCCCTCTGTGCCCTCTGTGTCCTCTGTGTCTCTGTGTTGGGTGGAGTCTTTAGGTATTAGGCAAGATCGGCGATGCGGTCGGCCATAAGGCCAGCATGCTCGCGTTGCTTGTGGAAGTGGATTCCGGGGAAACGATCCTCGACCACTTTCATCTCGAACGTGGTGTTGGTCAGCACGGCCAATGCGCCGGCAGCGTCCCGCGCCAGGCGTCCGGCATTGCCCTCCACGAATTTCTCGAAAGCAACCGGATCGTCGGACGATACCCAGCGTGCGCAGGTGTAGGGGGCGGGTGAAAGACGCGCTTCCACGCCGTACTCATGTTGCAGGCGGTGTGCGGCTACATCGAACTGCAGGCTGCCGACCGCGCCGAGCAGCATCATTGTGTTGCGAAGCGGACGGAACACCTGGATCGCGCCTTCTTCGCCGAGCTGCAGCAATCCGGTGCGCAATTGCTTGGTCTTGAGTGGGTTTACGATCTCGACGAAGTGGAAGATTTCCGGCGCGAAGAAGGGCAGGCCGGTGAACTGCAGCAGGTCCTGGCCGTCGGTCAGCGTGTCGCCGAGCTGGATGCCGCCGTGCGTCGGGATGCCGATGATGTCGCCCGCATAGGCTTCATCCAGCAACTCGCGGCGCTGCGACAGGAAGGACACGACGTTGTTGGGCCGGATTTCCTTGCCGGTGCGCTGGATCCTGAGCCGCATGCCGCGCTCGAAGTGCCCCGAACACACGCGCATGAATACCACGCGATCGCGGTGTGCGGGATCCATGTTGGCCTGGATCTTGAACACGACGGCGGAGAAGCCGGGATCGTGGGGATCGACCTTGCCTTGCAATGCCAGGCGCGGCTGCGGGGGTGGGGCGATGTCCACCAATGCGTCGAGGATTTCGCGCACGCCGAAATTGTTGATGGCTGAACCGAAGAATGCCGGCGTCTGCCTGCCCGCGAGGAATTCGTCGCGCGAGAATGCCGGCGTCGCCCCGCGCACCAGCTCTATGTCGGCGCGCGCGCGCACGAACTCGTCGCCGAAGCGTTCCGCCAGTGACGGGTCGTCGAGTCCGGTGACGATTTCTTCTGCCTCGTTGCCGACCCGGTCTTCGCCGGGACGAAACACACGGATGCGGTTCTTCGCCAGGTCGTAGACGCCACGGAACGATTTGCCCATGCCGATCGGCCAGGAAAACGGCACGACCGTCATGCCCAGCGCTTTCTCGATTTCGTCGATCAGGTCGAGCGGCTCGCGCACTTCGCGGTCCATCTTGTTGATGAACGTGATCACCGGCGTGCCGCGCGAGCGGCAGACTTCGAGCAGCCGCAGCGTCTGCGCCTCGACACCGTTGGCGGCGTCGATCACCATCAGGGCGGCATCCACGGCGGTCAGCACCCGATAAGTGTCTTCGGAACAATCCTTGTGACCCGGCGTGTCGAGCAGGTTGATCACCTTGCCGCGGTACTCGATCTGCATCACCGAACTGGCGACCGAGATGCCGCGCTGCTTCTCGATTTCCATCCAGTCCGAGGTGGCATGCCGTGTCGCCTTGCGCCCTGGGCCTCTTAGCGCCTCGAACAGTGGCTCCGCCCAAGACATTGCTGGGTCAGAAATCAGCGAAGCAGAGATGTCTGAGTCGTCCTGGTTCGCCG
>JANOGH010000373.1:0-2572 GCA_031414075.1 Betaproteobacteria bacterium
CTTGACCACGCAATGAGAACGCGCACGAGGTTTTGTGAGAAGGCTTTTACGAAATTCACGACCTTCACGATATTCACGGCATTCACGGCATTTACGGCATTCACGCCGCGCTAGCGGTAATACCGCTTGGCCCGCTTCTCCGCCTTGTCGATGGCTTCCTTGACGGACAGATTGCCGGAGGCCGCTTCCGCGATCGCCGGCAGCTTCGCGCCCGGTTCGGGCTTGAAGGACAATTCCTCTGCGAGCGACTCGCGCGCCAGCATCGGCGCGCCAAGAGCGGCACCCGCGGCGGCGGATACCTGCAGAAAATGACGCCGTGTGATTCCAGTCACATCGCCTCCTCGTGGATGTCGCTTCAGGCGATCCGGGCCCCGGACGCAGGATCGAACAGATAGCTCTTGCCATCGGCGGGCTTGAGGTCGATGGTATCCCCCGGCCGGAAAGTGTGGCGCGCACGCGATACCGCGACGACGTTCTGTCCCGCAATCCGGCAATACACCTGCGTATCCGCCCCCGTGGGTTCCACCACCACAACTTGCGCCTGCACACAGGGTTCGCCGATATCGAAATGCTCGGGGCGCACGCCGATGACGACGTCGCGTCCGTCAGCTTCCCGGTTTGCCGGCGCCGGCAGCACGCAACCCCGGGCGATCTGCACGCCGCGGCCCACCCCTTCGGTGACGAGTTTGCCGGACAGGAAGTTCATCGCCGGCGAGCCGATGAAGCCGGCGACGAACAGATTGGCAGGATGGTCGTAGAGCTCGAGCGGCGAACCGGTCTGCTCGACCTTGCCGCCGTTCATCACGACGATCTTGTCGGCCATGGTCATTGCCTCGATCTGGTCATGCGTAACGTAGACCGACGTCGTCTTCAGCCGCTGGTGCAGTTCCTTGATTTCGGTGCGCATCTGCACGCGCAGCTTGGCATCGAGATTGGACAGCGGCTCGTCGAACAGGAACACCTGTGGGTCGCGCACGATCGCGCGCCCCATCGCCACGCGCTGGCGCTGGCCGCCGGAAAGTTGCCGCGGATAACGGTCGAGGTAGTCCGTGAGTCCGAGGATTTTCGCCGCCTTGTCCACCCGCTCGCGAATCTCTTCCTGGCCTCTTCCCGCCAGTTTCATCGAGAAGGCCATGTTGTCGATAACCTTCATGTGCGGATACAGCGCGTAGTTCTGGAACACCATGGCAATGTCGCGCTGTTTGGGCGGGATGTTGTTGACGACGCGATCACCAATGCGGATCTCCCCCGCGCTGATTTCCTCGAGGCCGGCAATCATCCGTAGCAGCGTGGATTTTCCGCAGCCGGACGGACCGACCAACACCACGAATTCGCCATCGGAGATGGAAACATCGACGCCGTGCACGACCTGCGTGCTGCCGAAGGATTTGCCGACCTGCCTGAGTTCGACGGATGCCATCGCGATTGAGTCTAGAGTAAATTGCAGCGCAGCAACAAGGCCGATCTCCGGAGAGAGTGAACCGGCGCGCGCCTGTGGCATACTTGCATCCCGTCGAACACCTCAAACAAAAATACACAGGGGGCGTGTGTGGCTGGAAGATTGAGCGGTAAGGTTGCATTCGTCACTGCCGCGGCACAGGGTATCGGCCGCGCAACCGCGCTGGCTTTCGCGCGCGAGGGCGCCAGGGTGTGGGCAACCGACCTGAACGAGGCAAAACTCGCTGAACTGAAAGGGACGCCGGGCATTGAAGTGCGCAAGCTCGATGTACTCAAGGACGCCGAAGTCGCCAAACTTGCGGCAGAAGTCGGCGCCCCGAACGTCATCTTCAACTGCGCCGGTTTCGTGCATCACGGCACCGTCCTGCAGTGCGCCGACAAGGACTGGGATTTCTCGTTCAACCTCAATGTGCGCAGCCACTACGTCGTGATCCGCAGCTTCCTGCCGAAGATGCTGGAAGCCGGCGGCGGCTCGATCATCAACGTCGCATCGGTGGCGGGCTCCATCAAGGGGATCGCCAACCGATTCGTCTACGGCGCCTCGAAGGCGGCGGTCATCGGGCTCACGAAATCCATCGCCATCGACTACGTCAAGCAGGGCATCCGCTGCAACGCCTTGTGCCCGGGCACGGTGGATACGCCTTCGCTGGGCGATCGCATCAATGCATTCGACGATCCGGTGCAGGCGCGCAAGGATTTCATCGCCCGCCAGCCGATGGGCCGGCTGGCGCGAGCCGAAGAACTTGCCGAACTGTCGGTATTCCTCGCCTCCGACGAATCCGTCTTCATGACCGGCCAGGCCGTGATCATGGACGGCGGCATAACAATTTAGGTCAGCTAACCGCAAAGGCGCAAAGACGCGAAGGTTGCGCAAAGAAAGCCGAATCGAAACGAGAAATCGAATTGAGTTGCCGTCCTTTGCGTTTCCTTTGCGCCTTCGCGCCTTTGCGGTTGAGAATGTGAATTTGATCAGGAGATAGAAAATGAAACTGGTCCGTTACGGAGAAGCAGGAAAAGAGAAGCCGGGCATACTGGACGCGCAGGGCGCGATCCGCGACTTGTCCGGCGTGGTCAAGGACATCGACGCCACGACGGTCTCGCCGGAAGGTATTGC
>JANOGH010000374.1:0-7092 GCA_031414075.1 Betaproteobacteria bacterium
TTATTCGCCGCACCGGGACAAGCCCCTTGAAGGCGACAACATCGGCATGCGCATCACCGACCCGCGCTCGGGTAAGGTGTTGTTCTATGCACCCGGACTGGGTGAGATCGAGCCCCACCTCAAGCCATTCCTCGAGGAGGCGGATGTGCTGATGGTGGACGGCACGTTCTGGACGGACGACGAAATGATCAAGCTTGGCCTCTCCAAGAAGCACGCCCGTGACATCGGCCACCTGCCCCAATCGGGCGCCGGCGGCATGATGGAGGTGCTCAAGCCGCTGAAGGCGTCGCGCAAGATCCTCATCCACATCAACAACACCAACCCCATCCTCGACGAAGACTCGGACGAACGCAGGCAACTCGCCGGCGTGGGCATCGAAGTCGCATACGACGGCATGGACGTGACGCTCTGAGACGGGAGACGAATATGGGTGCCGCAGACAATCTGCCGTGGAACAAGCAGGAATTCGAGAGCGAGTTGCGCGCCAAGGGCAAGCGCTATCACATCCATCACCCGTTCCACATCGCCATGAACAGCGGCAAATGCACCAGGGAACAGGTGCAGGGCTGGGTTTACAACCGCTTCTATTACCAGATCAGCATTCCGATCAAGGACGCGGCCATTCTCGCCAACATGCCCGATCGTGATCAGCGCCGTAAATGGATCCAGCGCATCATCGATCACGACGGCATCGCGGGGCAGGAAGGCGGCATCGAAGCCTGGCTGCGGCTGGCCGAGGCCTGCGGTCTCAGGCGCGAAGATGTCACCTCGCTCAATTACGTGTTGCCGGGCGTGCGTTTTGCCGTGGATGCTTACGTCAACTTCGCGCGACGCGCCCCTTGGCAGGAAGCGGCCTGCTCCTCGCTGACCGAATTGTTCGCGCCTGAAATCCACCAGAAGCGACTGGACAGCTGGCCGCAACACTATCCGTGGATCGAGACCGAAGGCTATACCTACTTCCGCAAGCGCCTGTCGGAAGCGCGCCGTGACGTCGAGCACGGTCTGCAGATCACGCTCGAGTATTTCAAAACCCGTGCGGAACAGGAACGTGCGCTGGGAATCCTGCAGTTCAAGCTCGACGTGCTGTGGAGCATGCTCGATGCAATGCAGATCAACTATGGCATCGGCGAGACCCGTCATGTCTGAAACCGCGCAATTTACGGACGACACGGTGTTCGAACTGCAACGCCACTTCCGCTTTCAGTGGGAGCCGGCACAACAGGGTTTCGTTCTGCTCTACCCGGAGGGCATGGTTAAACTGCCCGGCAGTTCCGGCGAAATCATGAAGCGCATCGACGGCAAACTGACGGTGCACGGCATCATCGAAAACCTGCAAACGACATTTCCCGGTACGGACCTGCGAGGGGACGTCATCGGCTTTCTGGAGCATGTCCATGGAAAAGGCTGGATCCGTCTCAAGCAAGCTGGGTAGTCCGCTCTGGTTGCTGGCCGAAGTCACGTACAAGTGCCCTTTGCACTGCGTGTTCTGCTACAACCCGGTGGACTACACGCGTTACGGCGCAGAGCTGTCCACCGACGACTGGTTGCGGGTGCTGCGGCAAGGCCGCGAACTCGGTGCCACCCAGTTGGGGTTCTCGGGCGGCGAGCCGCTGGTGCGCGACGATCTCGAGATCATGGTGTCCGAGGCGCGCAAACTCGGCTATTACTCGAACCTGATCACTTCGGGGGTCGGCCTCAACGAGAAACGCATTGCTGCCTTCAAGGAAGGCGGGCTTGATCACATCCAGCTGTCGTTCCAGGATTCGACCCGGGAGATGAACGACTTCCTGTCGAGCACCCGCACCTTCGATCTGAAGCAGAAGGTGGCAAAGCTGGTCAAGAAGTACGACTACCCGATGGTACTCAACTGCGTGCTGCACCGGCACAACATCGACCATGTGCAGCAGATACTGGAAATGGCCGAGGCCATGGAGGCGGAATACGTCGAACTGGCCAACACGCAGTACTACGGCTGGGCCTACGTCAATCGCGATCAGTTGCTGCCGACCCGCGAGCAACTCAAACGCGCCGAGGAAGTCACCAACCGGTTCCGCGAGCGCATCGGCAAGAAGATGCGCATTTTCTTCGTCGTTCCGGACTACTACGAGGAGCGGCCCAAAGCCTGCATGAACGGCTGGGGGGCCGTGTTCCTCACCGTGACGGCCGACGGCCTTGCCCTTCCGTGCCACGAGGCGCGCATGCTGCCGGGCCTGGATTTTCCCAACGTGCGTGACCACGAGCTGCGCTGGATCTGGCAGGATTCCCCTGCTTTCAACGCCTATCGCGGCGACACCTGGATGAAGGAACCGTGCCGCTCCTGCCCGGACAAGGTGAAGGACTTCGGCGGCTGCCGCTGCCAGGCCCACATGCTGACCGGCGATGCCACCAACACCGATCCTGTATGCGGATTGTCGCCGCTGCACCACCTGGTCACCGACGTTGTCGACAAGGCCCAGACGCCGGCGCCGAAAGCCGACGTCAAGACGATCCTGTTCCGTGACGACAAGAATTCCCGCGCCTTGAGCAAGACACCGGTCTAGTGTCCTGTTCCGCCGATTCGTGGCCGCAAACCCGACGAGAATCGGCGCCATGAACCTGGCGCCCGCCACCCTGCTGGCTGTCAATGCCAGCGGACTCATCAAGCGTTACGGCGATGTTCTCGCCGTTGACGGCCTCGATCTCGAAATCCCGGCGGGGCAGTTCTTCGGGCTGCTGGGTCCGAATGGCTCCGGCAAGACCTCGACCATTCACATGCTGGCCACCCTGATTCGCCCAAGCAGCGGCAGCGCCAGCGTGTTCGGACACGATGTCGTACGCGATGCAGTCAAGACGCGCGCCTCGATCGGCCTCGTGTTCCAGGAATCCGCGCTCGACCGAACGTTGTCCATCGCGGAGAACCTGCGCTTCGCCGGCCTGCTCTACAACCTGCCTTCCAGGATCATCGAAGAACGCTCCGCGGAACTCCTCGAGCTGTTCGGGCTTGCGGACAAGCGCAGCCGGCCGGTCGGATCGCTGTCAGGCGGCATGCGCCGCGCGCTGGATATCGTGCGTGGCGTCATTCACCATCCGAAAATTCTCTTCCTCGACGAGCCGACGATCGGACTCGATCTGCCGAATCGCCGCAAGATCTGGCGCTTCATCGAAAATCTGCGCGCGCAGACCGGGATGACCGTCCTGCTCACCACGCATTATCTGGAGGAAGCCGACGGTTGCGACCGGGTCGCTTTCATCAAGAGCGGCAAACTGGTGAAAAGCGGGTCCCCGGCCAAATTGGTCGCGAGCCTTGGACGCTACATCGTCGAAATCGAAAGCCCCGACGTCGAAACGCTCGCGCAACGACTCGCGCCGACACTCGGGACCTGCCTGTTGGATGGCGACGTCGCTCATTTCCGTTATGCGGACGAAGACGTCGTCCGGCTCGCCGGCCTGCAAACGGTACCCGGCATCCAGGTCCGCGCGTTGCGCTGGCGGCAACCGAATCTCAACGATGTATTCCTGTGGGTCGCGGAAGGGAAAGCCTGATGGCGCAATGGCGGCCGGTCTATGCAGTACTGGAGCGCGAGGTGGTACGCATGTTCCGCCAGCGCACCCGGTTGGTATCGGCAATGGTGCGCCCGTTGATCTGGCTGTTCGTGATCGGCGCCGGTTTCGGCGCCGTATTGCAGCAGGCCGGCGGCGTCAGTTATCAGCAGTTCCTGGTGCCTGGGGTGCTGGGTATGACGATGCTGTTCGGTGCCATGCTCGCGGCGCTGACGATGGTGTACGACAAGGAATCCGGGGTGATGCGCATGCTGATCATGGCGCCGTTGCCGCACTACTGGATTGTCGTCGCCAAGATGCTGGCGGCGGCGCTCGCTGCGATCCTGCAGGCAGTCCTGCTGCTGATTTTGCTCGCCGCGCTGGGCTATCTGGATTCGCAAATGCGCTTCGGTCTGCTGGCGCTGGGACTGCTGGCGACCTCAGCGGCTTGCGCAGGTATCGGCATGCTGGTAGCTGCGTTCACGCGCACGCTGGACAATTTCGCGGCCATCATGAATTTCGTTATTTTCCCGGTGTTTTTCCTGTCCGGGTCCTTGTACCCCGTAAGCCACCTGCCCGCTGCGCTCAAGATCGTGGCCCTGCTCAATCCCTACACCTACGGGGTGGACCTGCTCAAGCATGCCGTGCTTGGCGCGCTCGCTTCGGGACTGGGTGCAGATTTCCCGATTGCGACCGATATCGCGGTATTGGCCGGGTTTACAGTAATCGCATTGTTGGTTTCGAGCTGGCGATTCTCCCGCGAGAGTGCTTACGAGCCGATGATCCGCATCCTCACCGGGAAGCGTGACGGTTAAACCTAAAAACGGGAACTATTGAGCGTTCCGTAATCGATGACAGTTGAAACGCTCAATCCCTCACCCCGGCCCTCTCCCGGAGGGAGAGGGTGAAGGTTGATCTAATTCACTGTTGTGAATTAGGGAAAGATTAATAATCACGAATACCCTCGCGTTAGCGTGGAGTACCCTTTTAGACACGGAGGCCACCGGCGCGGCGGTCAATGGTGATGTCCTTCCGGGCCGTGCACGTGGCCGTGATGGAGTTCTTCGTGAGTGGCGGCACGCACTGCGGTCACGATTCCCGAAAACACCAGCGTCTTTCCGGCCAGAGGATGGTTGCCATCGACGGCGACTTTGTCGTCCGCGATTTTCGTCACCGTGTAAAGGGTGTAATCGCCGGAGCCCTCGATCGCGCCCTCGAACTGCATGCCGACCGAAATGTTTTCCGGGAACAGCTTTTTCGGCTCGGTGAGCACCATTTCCGCTTCGTATTCCCCGAACGCGTCGTCCGGCGCCAGCATCACCCTGCAGGTATCGCCGACACCTTTGCCCTGGAGCGCGCTTTCGACCAGGGGAAAGATGCCGTCATAGCCGCCATGGAGATAGGTGATGGGTGCCTTGGTTTTTTCCATCACTTTGCCGCTGGTATCCGACAATTCATAACTCAGAGAAACAACCGTATCCTTGCCGATCTGCATGTTTACTTCAACTCCTTTTCCAGAATGAACAACTCCCGTCACATTCGGATTGGATTCTAACCGATTTCAAAAGCGACAATATCGCGCCCGGGCACACGCCCGCAGCGCTAAGATTGTGGGCGTGAACAAACAACTTCTCGGCGGCCTGTCCGCCTCGGCGTTTCTGCGGCGACACTGGCAAAAACAACCGCTGCTCGTGCGCGGCGCCCTGCCCGGCTTTAACGGTGTCCTCGATCTCGGCGAAATGATCGCATTGGCCTGCCGCGACCATTGCGAGTCGCGGCTGATCGTGCGCAAAGGAGATTGCTGGACGGTCGAGCACGGTCCCTTCGAGCGCAAGAGGCTTTCCCGTCTGCCGCCGCGCAACTGGACCCTGCTGGTGCAGGGCCTCGAACAATTTCTGCCCGCAGCGCGGCAATTGCTGTCGCATTTCGATTTTATCCCGTACAGCCGGCTCGATGATCTGATGATCAGTTACGCCCCCGCGGGCGGCGGTGTCGGTGCGCATTTCGATTCCTATGATGTGTTCTTGCTGCAAGGTCCGGGCAAGAGGCGCTGGCAGGTGGGTCGGCAGCGCGATCTGGCCCTGGTGGAAAACGCGCCGCTGAAAATCCTCAAACGCTTTGCTCCCGCTGGACAATGCCTCCTGTCCGCAGGCGATATGCTCTATCTGCCGCCGGAGTTTGCCCACGATGGCGTTGCGGTGGATGCCTGCTATACCTACTCGATCGGTTTCCGCGCGCCGTCGCACCGCGAACTGATGTCCCAATTTCTGATTTTTCTGGAGGACAGGCTGGACGGCGGCGGTCGCTACGGCGACCCGGATCTATCCCCGCCCACGGACCCGGCGCGCCTCGACGCGGGCATGATCGCGAAAGTCACGCGAATTCTGGGGGACATCCAATGGACGCGACGCGATGTAGCCGAATTTCTTGGCAGCTATCTGACCGAACCCAAGCCGCACGTGCTCTTCGTGCCGCCGCGCAAACCGCTTTCGGCAATCGCGTTTCGAAGCGCAGCGAGGCGCAGGGGAGTGGAACTTGCGCTGGCCTCCCGGATGCTCTATGCCAGCGCGATGCTTTTCATCAACGGCGACACGAACAAAATAGACCAGGCGAAGGCGACGCCGCTGCGACGGCTCGCCGATGCGCGCCGGCTGCCGGGGCGGCAGATTCCACTACGAGGCCTTGTCACAGACATGCTTTACGGCTGGTATCGCGCCGGTTATATTTACTTGTCCAAATCAGACCCCGCAGGCTGACTCCGATGGCAGACGAACCCAACCCGCAACACTCGCCGATCTTCGGCAACGCCGAATACGAAGCGGCAATCGACACGATCCTGCAGAAAGCCTCGAGCAGAATCCGCATTTTCGATCACACGCTGGGAACGCAGTACAACTCCTCCCACCGCCTCGAACTGCTACGACACTTTCTGCTCGCAAACCGGCGCAACAGCCTGCAGATCGTGCTCCACGACACCCGGACCATGGATCGCAACTGTCCGCGGATATTGAATCTGCTGCGCAGTTACGGACACTCGATCAGCATTCACGAGACCCACCCGACAGCCAAGTTGGTTTACGATCCTTTCGTCATCGTCGATGACCGCTGCTGCGTGCATCGCTTCCACTTCGACGAGATGAGAGGGCTGCTCGTCCTGGACGACCCGGTCGTCACGTATACGTTCATTGAACGTTTTGCGGAAATATGGGAAGCCTCATCGCCGGCGATATCCGCCACGACGTTGGGCCTTTGAGCGCGCGCCTCTCGTTTGCGCCCTCCGCGCTGTCGCACTGACCGCGTGCGGCAAGAAAGGGCGAACGGGCGTTGGCGATCAGGCGATTTGCCGCCAGCCGAGCCCGTCGTCCTGATCGGCGATCGCGATCCATTCCGGTTCGCAATTCATCACCGCCGCCAGCGCAGCCCGCGCAAGATCAGGCCGATTGTTTTCCTGGCTGAGGTGCGCGGCGACCAGATGCTTGAGTTTGCCGTTGTCGAGGCGCCTCAGAAGCCCGGCGGCCGCGCCGTTGTCGAGGTGGCCAAGACGGCCTGCGATGCGCTCGCGCAATCTTTGCG
>JANOGH010000375.1:0-2115 GCA_031414075.1 Betaproteobacteria bacterium
TGTCTTCGATCGCGACCACCAGGCCATCCCGAAGACCAGCCCGCGCGCACTCCGTTCCCGTGGGTGACCGTTCCCATAGCCAAGACTGCCGGCCAAATTATCGCGAGCGGCCTTGATTCCGGCAACGACTCGGGGGGTAAAAAGGGCCAGCTCGGGACGGCCCTGTGGGTGGTGGCAGCGAGATCACAGCCAGGGGGAAACCAGGGGGAAACGCCTGAGAACCCAACCCCCGGACGCCCTCTATATATGGATGCGCTGTTCGGAGCCGATTCCGAGGGGTTTCCGGTGTCGTTTTCCAGGGGATTTTGCGGGTAGAGGCAGGGAAAAGGCGGTCGCGGCTGGCCGGTTTTCGAAAAGCGAGAATCTGAGAAAAACCTGGACGCCAAAGCTCATCCCGCCATCTTCAACTCGTACGACAGGGGTTCGGGACGTGTGCCAGCATTCCGAGCGGTACGAAACAAGCTCGGCAACCACGGCGGAATCGCTCTCTCTTGAAATGCCCAGGGCGGCAACACACTGGCCGAACTCGACCTTGGAAGATTCCCCTGTGTCGCCAAGAAGCTCCAGGGCGTGCCGACAACGATTTCTAACATCAAACTGCGCGTCGTCAGGCTTCTTGAGAATGCACGCCATCCCCTCGCGGCATTCCACCCATCGGCCGAGAACGACTACGCGTCGCTTCGCGCGCTGCCGTAAATCTTCAAAGCGCCCTTCATCCCATAACGTACGCCCATGAAGAGACCGATCGCCACTGTGCCGACAATGGTCATCACCTGGGCCGAGCTATCGCCGGGGTTTTGCGGCGTGTCGGTGGTTGTGAGCACCAACACGGCTGTCACGGCGATGCCTGCCGCGACGCCGACGATGCCACCAACCAGGGCGCCCAGAATTGCTACGAGAATTCGCATGGTCGTCTGACGCCCGGGCCGTGGATCGAAATGGCCTGCTCGTGATCAGGCAAAAAAGGATAGAAGGATAGGACGGCCAACGGCACTTCGGCAACGTGGTGACGGCTTCTGGTCGATTCCCGAGCGTAGCCGATCTAGTTCGAGGCTGTCGTGCGGCGAGAGGTTGACCACGCCCTGTGCGTCAGGAACCGGAAGCCCTTTTTCAGTTTCACACCCCGATCAAGCCGCTACTTTGTGAACCGCGCCTTCGCGCCGCCATCATCCTCGAAAATGGCGATGGTCATGAGTTGACCAGGGGCGGCCTTCGCAGACGGATGCGTGGCGGCCGTGTTGGCCGGCACAGGCATGGGCACCAGAAAAGCGTCGGGCATTTTGGCCAAGTTGGCTCCTTCCTTCCCTGCAATGGTCAGAAGCGTATGAAACGCGTGTGGGTCAATCGTGTCGTAAACGCCTGCGAGGCCGCCATCAACACGTGCAAACAGGGCATACCTACCTTTCTCTGACTTGTAATGTGCTCCGAAGTTTCCGTTGGCGCCAATCGACATCGGCTTTTCGTCAACGACCACGTCCTCGGGCTTTATCCACGGAATCTTTGCATCGTTGCCAAGCGTGCCAATCGAAAGCGTACTGGCTGCGCTATCCCGGAGGTCGCTGTCGCGCGTACCGTGGCCAATACGCCTGGGCTTCAGCGCGGGATCGAACGGGTTACCCTCGGCCGAAAACATGGTGCCAGGGCCAGTAACGGCAGCGTAGCGGGTGAAAGCATCGTGAAGATTGCCTTCCGTTTGATCGGTGTAGACCAGTGGCATGGGGGCAAGCAGTTGCTTGTTGTGGGGGCCATCCCAAGGCTCGTCGAACGCATAGCGATCATAGATTGCCCTCAAGGACCGATCGTCGAAGTAGGGGAGGATCAACACCCGCCAACTGTGCCATGCCTTGCCGTCGGGGCCTATCAGCGCAGCCGGCGGAAAACAACCATTCATTTCGTTGTAGCGGTGGAGCGCTTTGGCGATGGCCGCGAGGTTCCGCGCCGGCCGATCGGCGCCGGACGTCACCGTGACTGCGGTCTTCGCCCCCGCCGCAGGTGCGACCTGGACGGCCATCGGCAATGGTCCATCTTCGAGCGTGACGAGATCCGGGAGGGCCTGCATCTGCGCGGATGTCGTGTGCGGTGGCCGAACCAAAAATATGAGCTTGCCGACCGGAA
>JANOGH010000376.1:0-2651 GCA_031414075.1 Betaproteobacteria bacterium
GAACCTGAATACCGCTGGCGTGATTCTCAAAGGCGCTGGCCAGAACTGAGCCGTTTCGAGCGGTTCCTGCTGCGGGTACTTCCGAAAACCGAGGCTGTTGCTGGACATACCCAAAGTACGCAGCAATCGCGATGACTATTACCAACAGCAGTTTTTTCATTTCCCTGACATCTCGCGGTATGCCCGCAACCGGCGCGTCACGCCGTCACGGCCTTCTACGGCGCCTGCACTTCAACATTATCGATCAGCCGCGTCTGGCCGAGCTTGGCGGCGCCGAGCACGACCAGCGCCTTGTCATGCGGTTCGGGACGCAATACGGCGCGCTGGTTGCGCACCACCACGTAGTCCACGTTCCAGCCATGCCGCGCGAGGAGCGCACCGGCCGCATATTCCATCGCGATGAAATTGCGGTCGCCGCTGAGCACCGCGTCGCGCACGCCGAGGATGGCTTCGCGCAGGCGGGTTGCTTCCTTTCTTTCTGCGGCGGACAGAAAACGATTGCGCGATGACAGCGCCACGCCGTCATCGGCGCGCACGGTTTCCGCAGATACGATCCTGATCGGCAGCGCGAACTGCTCGACCATCTGGCGCACGATCGCCAATTGCTGGTAGTCCTTCTTGCCGAACACGGCAATCTGCGGCTGCACGCTGTTGAACAGCTTCAGCACCACCGTGGCCATGCCGCGAAAATGCCCGGGCCGGAAACGGCCCTCAAGCTTGTTGGCGACCTTCGGCAGATCGACGTAGAAGGTCTGCGGCTCCGGATACATCTGCTTCTCGTCCGGCGCCCACACGATGGTGTTGCCCTCGGCCTCGAGCTTTGCACAGTCTTCTTCAAGGGTACGCGGGTATTTCTCGAAGTCCTCGCCCTGTCCGAACTGCAGCCGATTGACGAAAATCGTGGTGATCGTCACGGGCGCGAGACTACGCGCGATGCGCACCAGGCTCAGATGCCCGTCATGGATGTTGCCCATGGTCGGCACGCAGGCGACCTGCGGCTCGCGCTTGAGCCGTTCGCGCAGATCTTTTACCGTCTTGATGACTTCCATGTAATCCTTTTCACCGCAAATACCCTACGTGCAAGGCACGTAGGGTATTTGCGGAGAACCGCCTTACTCGCCGCGATTGAAGAACTCGCGCGGACCCCGCATCTCGGTGATGCGGCGCAACAGTAAAGCAAAATCACCGGCATCATCAACAAAATTCAGATGGTCGCTCTTGACGATCAGCAGCGGCGCAGCCGAAAACTGGTAGAAGAACCGGCTGTACGCGTCGGTGAGGCGCAGCAGATATTGCTCGGAGATGTTGCGTTCGTAAACCACGCCGCGCTTGCGCACGCGCTCGATGAGCTTTTCCGGCGAAGCCTGCAGGTAGATCACCAGGTCTGGCGTCGGCGCCTGCGGCGTCAGGTGCCCGTAGATCTGCTGGTACAGACGCAACTCGTCATCGGACAACGTCAGGCTCGCGAACAACGGATCCTTGTCGAGGATGAAATCGGCGACGGTACCGCCCTCGAACAGGTCGATCTGCTTCAGCCCGCCTACCTGCTGCGTGCGCTGGAACAGGAAGAACAACTGTGTCGCCAGTGCGTGACGGGGCGGGTCATCGTAGAAACGCGCGAGAAAGGGATTGGCGTCCGGATCTTCGAGCAGCAACGCTTTGCCCAGACGCGCCGACAACCGGCGCGCCAGGCTGGTCTTGCCCGCGCCAATCGGCCCCTCGACGACGATGTAGCGATACTTCTCAGGCGCCATCGAGTTTCTCCACGCCGCTGCGATCGGCTTGCGCCAGCAGTTGCGATACCGGCGCGTGCCCCGGCAACGACGCGTCCGGCGCAATCTCGGCAAGCGGCAGCAGCACGAAGGCTCGCTCGTGCATGCGCGGGTGCGGCAACGTCAGCCCTTCCTCGTGCACGACGAGCATGCCGTATGAAAGCAGGTCGAGATCCAGGGTGCGCGGCGCATTGCGTACCGAACGCCGGCGTCCGTGGCGCTGCTCGATGACATGCAGTGCGTCGAGCAGCTCACGCGGCGACAGTTCGGTCTGCAGCTTGGCCACGGCGTTGATGAAATCCGGCTGATCGGCATAGCCGACCGGGACACTGCGGTACAGCGACGAGGCGACCAGTACGCGGGTGTGCTCGATGGCATCGAGTTCCGAGATGGCCTGCCTGACCTGCTGCAACGGATTGTCCAGATTGGCGCCGAGGCCGACAAAAGCCTGCGCCGCGGCCGTGCGCGCGATCATTCGGATCCGGTGGGAGCCGCTCCCGGCTCGGCATTTTCGCCAGCCGGTTTGCGCCGGCGCCGGCGGCGACGCGGGCTGCGATCCGGCAGCAGCATCTGCTGGCGGGTTTCTTCGTCGGCTTTCTGGAAGTTCTCCCACCATTCCGCGATCTCGGCGTCGACTTCCCCGCTGTCACAGCGCAGCACCAGGAAATCGTATGCGGCGCGAAACCGCGGATGGGCAAGCACGCTGTAAGGCCGGCGCCCGGAGCGACCGAGAAAGCGCGGCTGCAGCCCCCAGATATCCTTCATATCGGAACCGAAGCGCCGCGGGATGGACAGCTTTTCGGCCTGTACGTGGATCACGTGATCCATCGCCTTGAATAGCGCCGGCAGAGGCTTGAGGCCCTCTTCCTGCGCGTACAG
>JANOGH010000377.1:0-7189 GCA_031414075.1 Betaproteobacteria bacterium
GAGGCCTTCGACCATGGCCGCATCGCGTATACTTCGACTTCCGTTCCGCTGCCAAATCCTGGCCGTCGCGTTTGCCCTTTGCGGCCTCAGCCCCGCTGCCGCCCAGTACACCTGGTCGGGCCTCGTCGGTCACGACCTTCACGATAGTCACGGCATTCACGGCATTTATGGACATAGCACGGAACCCTGTTGCGGAGCACGACATTCACGACATTCACGATAGTCACGGCATTCACGGCCCTTCCGGCCTTTCCGCATGTTTTCATTGCGGCTTGCCGCTCGCCGCGGGCCGTCCCTGGTTCGCTCAGGTCGATGGCCAGCAGCGCATCATGTGCTGCCCCGGTTGCAAGGCGGTGGCTGAAGCGATCGCGCAGGGGGGGCTGTCGTCATACTACCGTTCGCGCACGGCCTATGCCCCGCGCGCAACGCAGCCGGTGGCTCAGGCCGATTTACGGATCTATGACCGGCCGGAAGTGCAGTCCGGCTTCGTGCGCTCGCTCGGTGCTCACGAGCGCGAGACGACGTTGATCCTCGAAGGGATCACCTGCGCCGCCTGCGTCTGGCTCAACGAGCGCCACCTGGGCGGGCTGTCCGGCGTGTTGTCCGCCCAGATCAACTACGCGACGCGCCGCGCACAGGTGCGCTGGGACGATTCGCGTATCAGTCTGTCCGCAATCCTGGAGCAGGTCGAATCGATCGGTTATCGCGCCTGGCCGGCGACTTCGGCGAACGCGGAGCAAACCCGCCGTCGCGAAACGCGCGCCGCATTGTGGCGACTTTTCGTGGCCGGTTTCGGCATGATGCAAGTGATGATGTACGCCTTGCCCGCCTATCTGGCGGACGAAGGCAGCATGAGCGAGGACGTCAGCCTGCTGATGCGGCTGGCCAGTCTGGTGCTGACCGTGCCGGTGGTGTTTTTCTCCGCCGCGCCGTTTTTTCTGGGCGCCTGGCGCGATCTGCGGCGGCGCAGACCCGGAATGGACGTGCCCGTCGCACTCGGCATCGGCGTCGCCTTCGGTGCCAGCCTGTTTGCCACGTTCACGGGCGGAGCGGAAGTGTATTTCGACTCCATCACCATGTTCGTCTTCTTCCTGCTGTGCGCGCGCTGGCTCGAAATGCGGGCGCGGCAGAAGGCGGCCGCCAATCTCGAATACCTCGACAAGGCGCTGCCGCTCGCGGCGCATCGCCTGCGCGACTTTGCGCGCGGCAGGCAGACGGACGAAGTTCCCGCGCTATCGCTGCGCGCCGGTGATCTGGTCCTGGTGCGCGCAGGGGAGAATTGTCCCGGTGATGGCAGCGTCGTCGAAGGCGACACGGAATGCGACGAGTCGCTGCTCACCGGGGAGAGCACCCCGGTGCGCAAGCGCAGCGGCGACAAGATCACTGCCGGGTCGCTCAACCGGTTGAGTCCGCTGGTGGTGCGCATCACGCACGTGGGTGAGGAGACATGCGTATCGGGAGTGCGCCGGCTGGCGGAGCGCGCCAGCATGCAGCGGCCCAGGATCGCCGAACTCGCCGAGCGCGTGGCGAGCCGCTTCGTGGTCGGGGTGCTGATTTTCGCTACCGCGGCCGCACTGGTCTGGCTCTGGGTCGACCCATCCCGCGCACTCTGGGTCGCGGTGGCAGTGCTGGTGGTGAGTTGTCCGTGCGCGCTCTCGCTTGCCACACCGACCGCCATGACCGTGGCCGTGGGGCGTCTGGCGCGACGCGGGGCGGTGATCGTGCGCGCGCATGCGATCGAGGCGCTGGCCGGCGTGACGCATGTGGTGTTCGACAAGACCGGCACGCTGACTGAAGGCCGCTTCAGTCTTGTGGCCACAATGCCTCAGCGCGGCGTCGAATTGGACAGGGCGCTTGCGATTGCCGCAGCGCTGGAGCGCGATTCCGAGCATCCCATCGCGACCGCGCTTGGTGCGGCGGCAACGGATGCCGGCGCGGTGGTGGCCTGCGCGCTTCGCAATGTCCCCGGCTCGGGCATCGAAGGCAGCGTCTTTGGCCTGCGCCATCGCCTGGGGTCGTTGCCTTTCGTTGCCGAGATCGCCGGAGCGCTGCAACCGGCCGAGCCGGGTCGCGCGGGTGCGACGCGCGTGTGGCTGGGTTGCGACGGTCGCTGGCTGGCCGGGTTCGACCTTACGGACCCGCTGCGCCCCGAAGCGCAGGCTGTCGTGCAACGGCTGCAAGCCGATGGCAAACGCGTGCTGATCTGGAGCGGAGATGCCACTGCCGCGGTCGGCGCCGTGGCCCGCCAGCTCGGCGTCGAGGATTGCGAGGCTGGGTTGCTGCCGCACGACAAGCAGGCGCGCATGCTGGCTCTGCAGCAGCAGGGCGCAGTGGTAGCGATGGTGGGCGACGGCGTGAACGACGCGCCGGTGCTCGCGCAGGCGCAGTTGTCGATAGCAATGGGCAGCGGCGCGCTGCTGACCCAGGCGCACGCGGACATCGTCCTGCTTTCGGGACGTCTGCAGGGCCTGGTCGAGGCAATCGGCATTGCCGCGCAAACCAGACGCATCGTGCGGCAGAATCTGGTCTGGGCGACCGCCTACAATGTCGTCGCGTTGTCCCTCGCCGCCGCCGGCCTGGTCACACCGTGGCTGGCCGGCATCGGCATGGGGGCCAGCTCATTGATCGTGGTGCTGAATGCGCTGCGCGCGAGGCACGAGGCGCGAGGCACGAGGCACGAGGTCAAGGCATCGAGATTTTTTCCCCCTCGCACCTCGCACCTCGCACCTCGTCCCTGAATTTCCTCATGGAAATTCTCTATCTCCTCATCCCGCTGTCGGTCGTGCTGGTGTTCCTCATCGGCTGGGTATTCTGGTGGTCGCTCGGCAGCGGGCAGTTCGATGACCTCGAAGGGCCGGCCCACCGGATTTTGCAGGACGACGACGGTCCGCAGTAACGAAGCCCATACACTCACCCACTCACCCACTCACCCACTCACCCATTCACCCATTCACCCATTCACCCATTCACCGCAGAGGTCGCGGAGGACGCGGAGGAAAACTGGAAATGAGGAAAAACATGTGGGAATTAGAAGCAGACCCGGTGCCGAAATGATCACCGATACCAGGTTTCTACGGTCCAATTTTCTTTTGCTCTTTGCTCTCCCTCCGCGTCCTCTGCGGTGAGCGTTTATCGTGTCTTGCAGGCAGGCGGATTGAGGCAAATCAACGGCCGTCGCGTTGCGTCGCGTAGAATTGGATGCAGATAATCCGAAAGAGTCGCGCAATGGCGCAAGCAACCCCGTATAAATTTCTGCTCGCAATCGACGGTTCAGCTCACGCGAATCGCGCTGCAGAGTATCTGGCGCGGCGCGCCGCAGGCCTGAGGCCGTGCGAAGTCCATCTTGTCCATGTTTTGGCACTGCGGATCGCGACATTGCTTACGCCACAACAACAGGATCTGGTGCTCCAGGCAGGCTCGGAGACCGCCGTGGCGCGCCGGATGCTCGACGCTGTCGGCATCGCCTACCGCTTCCATAGTGAACTGGGCAATCCGGCGGAGCGCATCATCGACCTGATCCGATCCCAGGCTTGCGACGAGGTGGTGGTGGGCAGCCGCGGCATGAGCGCGCTGGACAGCTTTGCGTTCGGATCCGTGGCCTACAAGGTCGTGCACCTGTCGCCGGTGCCGGTCACGGTTGTTCCCAATCCCGGCGGCGCATCCGAACTCGAACTCGGGGACGGCGACGGGCTCCATCGGATTCTGCTGCCGGTTGACGGCTCCGAACCGGCTGCCAGGGCGGTCGAGTATGTGTGCGCGCTGCGGGATGCGCGCATCCCCGTCGAGGTCCAGTTGCTTAATGTCCAGATTCCGATCGTCTCGGGAAATGTGCGGCGCTTCTTATCCCAGGAGATGATCGACGCGTACTGCCGCGCACAAGGCGCGGATGCGCTTGGCGCCGCGAAAAAAACGTTGCAGAGGGCTGGCTTGGCGTTCAATGAACACATCCTGATCGGGCACGCAGGACAGACCATCGCCGGACAGGCGGTGCGCCTGGGATGCACGCGGATCGTGATGGGAACGCGCGGCCTGGGCGCGCTGGCAAACATCATGGTCGGCTCCACCGCGTTGCAGGTCATGCATGAATCGGAAATCCCCGTCACGCTGGTGAAGTAAACGCGGCGAATGCATCAGTGGCGATAGGGTTCAGGCTTTGATGCAAAAGGCGACGGATTCCTGGTCGGGGCGCACAGGGTTCATCCTCGCTGCCGTTGCGTCGGCGGTGGGGCTGGGCAGCATCTGGAAGTTTCCCTACGAGGTCGGCGCCAACGGTGGCGGCGCCTTCGTGCTTTTCTACGTTATCGGGCTCACGCTTATTGTGGTGCCGCTCCTCCTGGCCGAGTTCGCCATCGGACGCCGCGGCGCAGCCGATGCGGCCTCGAGCATCGAAAACGTAGCGGCGGCGCACGGCGCAAGCACCGCATGGGCCTGGGTTGGCATGCTGGGAGTGCTCACAGGCATACTGATCCTCAGCTTCTATTCGGTAATCGGTGGCTGGACGATGGCCTACGTTGTTGATACGGCGGTGAACGGCCTTGCGGGGGATTCGCCGGCAGCGGTTCGCGAGCGCTACGACGCGCTACTCGCCGCGCCTCTGCGCATGGCGGCTTATCACGCAGCCTTTCTCGCTCTGGCGGCTGTGGTCGTGGCGCGTGGCGTGAGCGGCGGAATCGAAAAAACCGCCAGGCTCCTCATGCCGCTGCTGGTCATTCTTATGCTCGGGCTCGCGGTCTATTCCGCATCGCAGGGAGGCCTCGGGGCGACGCTGCGGTTTCTGTTTCACATTGAGCTGTCGACCTTCACCGCGCGCTCGGCATTGGAGGCGCTCGGCCTGGGGTTCTTCTCTATCGGCGTAGGGATCGGGGTCATGATTACTTATGCTGCCTACGCCGGCCGGAGCATCGATCTTGCCCAGGTGGCATTCGTTTCCGTGATTGTGGACACGGCGATTTCGATTCTCGCCGGGTTGGCGGTTTTTCCGCTCGTGTTCGCCAACGGCCTCGACCCGGCAAGCGGACCCGGACTGGTCTTCGTCACGCTTCCGATCGGCTTCGCGCGCATGCCATTCGGCGCGCTGGCCGCATTCGCTTTCTTCGTGCTGCTCTTCGTCGCTGCCTTTGGATCCGCAATCTCCATGCTCGAAGTAGGTGTGTCACTTCTCTCGCGGCGCTACGGATGGCGCAGGTTGCGCGCAAGCGTTGCACTCGCCGGAGCCTGCTTCGCCGCTGGCCTTGCTACGGTACTCTCATTCAATCTCTGGTCCGGCTGGCACCCGCTCAGCGCGTGGCCGGCCTTCGCGACGGCGACATGGTTCGACTTGATTGACCACCTGACGTCCAACGTCATGCTGCCCATCGGCGCGTTTGTCCTGTCCATATTCTGCGGCTGGGCCATTCCGCCGTCGCCGCTCGCGGAGGAACTGGGCCTCGCGCCGCGCGGGGCGGCGCTGTTGCGCTTCCTGCTTCGCTGGGTCGCGCCCGCAGGGATCGCAGCGGCGACGCTCGCACCCATGTTTTGATGAAGGGTCACCAAGGTGACGGATGAAGGCGAAAAAATGAAGGTATACGGATGAAAAGCGGCCCGACGACCGCTTCGAAAGGTCACGAAGCCATCGCCTCGACCGGGCTGACGGAGGCGGAAGCGAGAAACCGCATGGCGCAGCACGGCCCCAACGAATTGCCTTCGGCCAAGCGCCGCGATGTGCTGCGCATTGCGCTGGAAGTCGTGCGTGAACCGATGCTACTGCTGCTGGTCGCCGGCGGCACCATTTACCTTGCCGTCGGCGATCTTTACGAAGCACTGATCCTGCTGGTGTCCGTGTTCGTGGTGATAGGCATCACTATCTATCAGGAACGCAAGACCGAGCGCGCGCTGGAGGCGCTGCGCGATCTGTCCAGTCCGCGCGCACTGGTGGTGCGCGCAGGCGAGGAAAAGCGCATCGCCGGGCGCGAGGTCGTGCCCGGTGATCTGGTGCTGCTGCACGAGGGCGATCGCGTGCCGGCCGACGGCGTGTTGATCGCGTGCAACGAGTTCAGTGCCGACGAGTCCCTTCTCACCGGAGAGTCCCTGCCGGTCTCCAAGCAACCGGCCGCATCGGAAGTACGCGAGATGGCGAAGCCGGGCGGCGATGCGCAGCCGTTCGTGTTTTCCGGTGCGCTGGTGGTGCAGGGGTACGGCAAGGCGCGCATTCTGGCAACCGGCGCGCAGACGCAGATCGGCCGCATCGGCAAGGCGCTCGAGACGCTGGAAGTTCAGGACACACCGCTGCAGATGCAGACGGCGCGCATCGTGCGAATTTTCGCTGCGATCGGGCTGCTGTTGTGTTTTGCCGTAGTGGTTCTCTACGGGACGTTGCGCGGCGACTGGCTGGCGGGATTGCTGGCCGGCATCACGCTGGCGATGGCGGTGCTGCCGGAGGAGTTCCCGGTGGTGCTGACGGTTTTCCTCGCACTCGGCGCCTGGCGCATCTCCCAGAAAAAAGTTCTGACCCGGCGCATGCCGGCGATCGAGACGCTTGGCTCGGCCACGGTGCTGTGCGTGGACAAGACCGGCACGCTCACCGAGAACCGCATGGCGGTGGCGGAACTCACTGTCGCGGGCCACCATCACGATGCCGCGCGTGGGGCTTTGCCGGCGAACGTGCGGCCGGTGGCGCATTACGCGGCGCTGGCGTGCGAGCTTAATGCGTTTGATCCGATGGAACGGGCGATCGTTGGCTACGCGGTCGAGCACGACGCCGAAACGGTGCGCATGCGCGAGCATTGGCGGCTGGTGAAGGAGTACGACCTGACCCGCGACTTGCTGGCGGTGACGCACTGCTGGCAGAGGGCGGATGGGGGCGAAGTCGTCGTCGCCGCCAAGGGGGCGCCCGAGGCGATCGCGAAAATGTGCAAGGCGGACACGGCGCTGCAAGCCAGCATTCTTGAGCAAACTGCGCTAATCGCATCGCGCGGACGCAGAGTGCTCGGGGTGGCGGAGGCGCGTTTTCACGGCGGCGAGTTTCCCGCCCGCCCCACGGGGTTCTCGTTCAAGTTTCTCGGGCTCATTGCACTTGCCGACCCGGTTAGGGCGACGGTACCGCAGGCAGTCAAGGAGTGCTACGACGCCGGCATCCGGGTGGTGATGATCACCGGGGACTACCCGGGCACGGCACAATCCATTGCCGACGAAATCGGCTTGAAGTCCCCCG
>JANOGH010000378.1:0-2079 GCA_031414075.1 Betaproteobacteria bacterium
CCGCAGATGATGGCGAGCTTTCCGCTGGTGCCGTTCAGCGGCCGCGTGCGCGACGGGCGCTTCGTTTTCGCCGGACGCCACATCTCGCTGCCGCGCAACTTCGGCAGCTCGCCGCACGCCATCCATGGCAACGCCTGGAAGCTTCCCTGGAGGATCACCGGCCACGACGCCGCTTCCGCGAGCATCGTGCTGGAGCACGAACGCGGGGACTGGCCGTTCGCCTATCGTGCCGAGCAGCACTTCGTGCTGACGCCGAGCAGCCTGGAGGTGGAACTCCTGGTCAGCAATACGGACACGCTGGCGATGCCGCTGGGTATCGGCCTGCATCCCTACTTTCCCTATACGCCCGGCATGACATTACACGCCGAGGTATCGCAGATGTGGGAAGCGGAGGGCGACATGCCGGTCCGGCTCGCCCGCAACGAGACTGTCGAGTCGCTTGCGCGCGATCTGAACATGGCCTCGGTGACGCTCGACAACAACTTCATCGGCTGGAAGCACGTGGTCAGGATGCGCTGGCCGGAGACGGGACGGCGTCTGCGCATGAGCGCCGAAGCGCCGTTGTCCTACCTCGTGATTTTCACCCCGCCCTCGCGCGAGTTTCTGTGCGTCGAGCCAGTCAGCAATACGGTGGATTGGCTGAACCTCGGACACCTGGACTCCGCGCAGATTGGCGGTACCGTGCTATCGCCCGGCGCGACCTTCACGGGTCGTTGTCGCTTCGAGCCCGATTTCGGCGCGACCTAGATCTTCACCGCAGAGGCGCAAAGGCGCAAAGGAAACGCAGAGGAGTGCAAATTTAAGTAGAGAACGAGGGCTAGAGTTGCCGGAACCGTTTGTGTAGGAGACGCAATGAGTACGCTACGAAAACAGAAAATCTGTCCACCGAATACCTTCCCGCCCCTGATCCTATTTTCACCCTTGATCCTATTTCCCGATCCCTTGCCTTCCTTTGCGTTTCCTCTGCGCCTTTGCGCCTCTGCGGTGAAGACAGTTGGTGAAAACAGTTCGAGGCATTGCTCCTAAGTCCAGCCCGCGTCCACGACGAAGTTCTGCGACGTAATCATCTTCGCGTCTTCGGACGCGAGGAACAGCACCATGTTGGCGAGGTCTTCGGGTTGCAACCGGCCTTTCAGACATTGCAGTTGGTCCAACTGTTTCTCGCCTTCCGGCGTCACCCACATCTTCAGTTGACGCTCGGTCATGACCCACCCGGGAGACACGGTATTCGCCCGAATGTTGAACGGCCCGAGGTCTCGCGCCAGTCCGCGCGTCAGGCCGTGGACGGCGGCTTTGCTGGTGGTATAGGCCGGCATGCCGCCGGTCGCCGTCATCCACGAGATCGATCCGAAATTGATGATCGAGCCTCCGCCCAGGCGCTTCATCTGCTCGGCAACGGTTTGCGACGCAAAAAAATGATGGCGCAGGTTGACCGCCATGCGCTCATCCCAGAATTCGACCGTCACGCTCTCGATCGAGTGGCGATCGTCGCGGGCGGCATTGTTGACCAGTACGCCGATGTCGCCGAATTCGGACTGCACGATCTTGATTGCCGCACGCAATAGATCGATGTCGCGAACATCGCATGGGATGAAGCGCGGCGCCGCCCCGACGCCTTTGAGCTTTTGAACAAGCTTGTTGCTGGCGGCTTCGTCGATGTCCACAAACCCGACTTTCGCGCGCTGGCGCACAAATCCCTCGACGATGGAGGCGCCGATCCCCGATCCCCCTCCGGTGATGAAGACAACCTTGTCCTTGAGGCTGGGGTAGATGGCGAGGCGAGCTGTCATGACTTTCCTGTCGTAGCAACTATGGAAGTGTAGGCAATGTCACTTCGCCGATTTCCCGTATCGATAAAAAATAGCCGGTCCCATTCTCTCTTCCAGCCTGGTCAGGGAAAGCGGACCCTTTGCGGTGACAATAGCGACATCCGCAGGCAGTTCCCGTGCTTTCGGAAAATTCGGATCGTAGATCGCCATCAAGTGTGGCCACCAGGCCACATCGCCGGTGTCCTGCAACCCGTGTTCGATCATCCTGAAGCTCGGCGACTCCGGAAAATGGTCGGCAGGGAGATAGTCG
>JANOGH010000379.1:0-6505 GCA_031414075.1 Betaproteobacteria bacterium
AGCGCGTTGCTGATGCGATCGCCTTCCTCGTTGGCAAGCGCCACGCCGCCATATTCCCGATCGTAGCCGATGCGACCGTAGTACCGCATGGCACTCTGGTTTGCGTACACGTCCAGTTCGCCGCCATCGAGCAATGTCAGCGCGGTAGCGAAGGGCATATGCGTGTGCAGTACGCATTTCTTGCGTTTGCCGAGATGGACGCGGCCGTGGATAAAAAACGCGGTGGGTTCGACTTTGTGCTTGCCCTCGACGACCACGCCGTTCTCGTTCACGACCATCAGATCGGCCGGCGTGAGTTCCGACCAATGGAAACCCTGCGGATTGATCAGGAACTTGGTGGGGTCGCCCGGCAACTCCAGGCTGAAATGATTGCAGACGCCTTCATTGAGGCCCATGCGCGCGGCAGAACGCAACGCGGCAGTCAGATCGATGCGGGCCTGAGTAACGGGGTCGAAGCGCTTCATCGGTTTTCTCCAGTCGTTTTTTTCTAAATATCGGGCGCATTCTGCCATACGCGGCCCCAATGCTGACACGGGAGAGTTGCTGCAGTGCAGACGTACCTCCGCAGAATTTCTGAACGCCGCATCCGGACTGGTGCAGCGGAGCAGCCTTCGCTAGAATCGGGACGGCAGGTCAGCGACGGTACGTCCATTGGAACGGCGCACGATGCCGACAAGGAGAAATGATGAATCAATCGGTACTCACCCCCGAGCAGCGAGCCGCATATGACCGTGACGGGTTTGTCATGGTGCGCGGTCTGTTCGATCCCGAAGAAGCGAGTCTGTTGCAGAAGGCGATGGAAACCGATCCGCAGGTGCGCGGCAATCTATACAACCGCAACGACGCGCAGGGCCTGGCGACCAAGATGGTGCTCTGGAACCATCCCGGCGACAGCGTCTATGGCCTGGCTGCGCGCAGCCACAGAATCGTCGACACGATGGAATCGCTTCTCGGTGGAGAGGTCTATCACTATCACTCGAAGCTCACCGCCAAGGATCCATTCGAAGGGGGTGCTTGGGAATGGCACCAGGACTATGGCTACTGGTACAACAACGGTTGCCTGTTTCCTCTGATGGCCAGCGTGATGGTTGCGCTGGACAAGTGTACGAAGGAAAACGGTTGCCTGCAGGTGGTGCGCGGGTCGCACCTGCTCGGGCGTATCGACCATGGCGTGATCCAGGGCAGTCAGGTCGGCGCGGAGCCGACCCGTGTCGAGCAAGCGCTCAAGCAACTGGAGACCGTGTACGCCGAAATGGAACCGGGCGACGGCCTGTTCTTTCACTGCAACACGTTGCACCGCTCGGACCAGAACCGCTCGCCGAACCGGCGCTGGACAGTGCTGTTCTGCTACAACGCGGCGCGCAACAATCCCTACATCAAACACCATCACCCGTTCTACACGCCGCTGGAAAAAGTGACGGACTCGGCAATCAAGCAAGCAGGTTTGAAATATGGCAGCGGCTCCGCTGAAAGTTTCCTGAAAGCCTTCGTTAATCCGCCGGAGCTGAAGAAGACGCTGAAAGTCTGATGGCACACTGTCATTGATTAGGTTCGGGTGTCGATCCGGCCTTTGTAGGGGATGCAGTACAGGCCGATCGGTTCTGTTCTGCCGCGCAGGGTCAGGGGCGGCAGTGGAAGCGCTTGCATAAATATCTGTGTCGGCTTAAGGACCTCCATGACGCGATCCGACAGCAGCAGTTCACCTGCGCGCGCACGTTGCATGAGGCGGGAGGCAATATTCACGGCGTCGCCGATGATCGTGAAATTGGAGTAGGCGGCTGAACCGACGTTGCCGGCCACCACTTCACCTTTGTTCACGCCGATGCCCAGCCCGGTCTCCAGTCCGTGCCGGGTACGCCATTCGACGGAGAGGGTGTCAAATTCTGCAAGCATTTGATTTCCGCAATTGATGGCGCGCTCTGCCGCGTCCGGCTGTTCGAATGGTACGCCGAACCCCACCAGCAGACTGTCGCCCGCCATGTTGAAGATGACGCCGTTGTAACGATACGCAACATTGGTGAGCAACGAAAAATATTCGTTGAGCAAAAGCACCACTTGAGTGGGCGGAAGTTTCTCCGCCAAACGGGTGAAGCCGCGCAGGTCGGCAAACAGAATGACCGCGTCGAAGCGGTTCTGATAGCCCACCTGCGGATGCCCTGGCACGCCTGGTGTGGTAAGTATCTTGTCCATCAGCTTGCGCGACATCAGGTGGCCGTAGTCATCGCCGCCGGGTTCCGCCACCACCGTCGCAGTCGCCTGCTGCTTGCGCGTCTGATGGCCGCTCACCAGCGATTTGACCCGCACCAGGAATTCGTCCCGCTGGATCGGTTTGCTGAAGAAATCATCCGCGCCGACCTGCAGGCCCTTGATGCGCTCCTCGCGCTCGTCGGTCGAAATCAGGAATACGACGGGGGTGAGCGACGTCGTGGGATTGGACTTGATGCGCTTGCAGACTTCGTAGCACGACATGCCCGTCATTGTCAGATCGAGTACGACCAAATCCGGCAGCATCGATGCGGTGACCTGAAGAGCCTCTTCTCCGTTTCGCGCGGTCAGGATCTCCACGCCCGAGCGCCTGAGATAGAGCGACATCAACAGGCGATTGTCGGGCGCGTCGTCTACCAGCAACACGCGCGGAGTGGGTCCTTGGGAATTCGAATGCATTGACATCAATTGTCTGCGCTTTCCGTAGGCCGGGTCGCCAAGCCCGTCATTGTCTCACGCGCTGACCTGAAGCCAGATGGTCACAGGGCCGTCGTTTGTCAGCGAAACCCGCATGTGTGCGCCAAATTCGCCGCTTGCCACGGGTGAATGGTTTGCGCGCGCGCACGCCAGCAAATGCGCGAACAGGCGTTTGCCCATCTCCGGCGGTGCGGCGGGAGTAAAACTTGGCCGCGTTCCTTTCCTTGTATCCGCCGCAAGCGTGAATTGCGGCACCAGCAACAAGGCTCCGCGGACGTCCCGCAAACTCAAGTTCATCTTGCCGTCAACATCGGCAAATACGCGATGGTTGAGCATGCGTTCGACGAGACGCTCGGTCTCGACTTCGGTATCACCACGTTCCGCGCACGCCAGCACGAGCAATCCGGGGCCGATGGCCCCGATGTGGGTTCCATCAACCTCTACATGCGCCTCGGTTACCCGCTGCAGCAATCCAATCATGGGCAATGTTGTGGTTCGAGTGAATGACTGTGAAGATTTTATAACACTTGGTTGCGCCGCCCCTACAGCCATGCCTGAGGGACTGCTCCAAGAACGAAGTCCTCTTCGGTCGCTTCGTCTGGACCCGAATTCTCACGATCCCGGGTCCAACCTTCATCGCCGACGAATTTTCAGTTTGCGCGGTTTGTCGCGCCACTTTTACCGCAAGCAATGCAACCGCATGACCGCATTGATCTTGTCGTCCTGGCCAACTGCCGACAGCCTCACCGAATACGGCGCGCTGGTGCCAGAGGACTACAAGGCCGATTTCGCACGCTATATCGCGAAACTGATGAATGATCCCGCCCCGCGCGCGCCTGGGGGCCAAGGGCGGTGCCTATGCGGCCGAGTGGAACGCTGGCGCCCTGGCCAAGCGAGTCGCCAGCGCTTATCAGGAAGTCATCAGGTCAAATAGCTGCGTTTTACCGGAACGCGTCGCGCGGGCCGGAAACGCGTCTCCTGCCAAGGTAGCGATTCGGTAAGTTTGTGCCCCGCTCCCCCGACTGACTGCAGTGCCGCTACACTGTGCGGCGGAAATCGTGGAGGCGGTAATGGGACAGGCGCAGAGTCAATCCGGCATGGAGGTCGCCACCCTGGCGGGCGGCTGTTTCTGGTGCCTGGAGGCGGTGTACGATCGGCTCGAAGGCGTCGAGAGCGTCGAATCTGGTTATATGGGCGGGCACACCCCGAAGCCGACCTATCGCGATGTGTGCGAAGGGGATACCGGACATGCCGAAGTCGTGCAGGTCACTTTCAATCCGAAGGTGCTGAGCTTCCGCGACCTGCTTGAGGTTTTCTTCGTCATCCACGATGCGACCACGCTCAACCGGCAGGGCAACGACGTCGGTACGCAATACCGCTCGTCGATCTTCTATCATTCGCCCGAGCAGAAAACCGAAGCCGGGAAAATAATCGCGGAATTGATGGCGGACAAGGCTTTTGCTTCGCAGATTGTCACCGAGGTCGTGCCGGCGGTGCAGTTCCACGTTGCCGAAAAATATCATCAGGAATATTTCGAGAATAATCCGAACCAGCCCTACTGCCAGTTCGTCGTTGCACCCAAGGTGGCCAAATTCAGGGCCAAGTTTGCGCAGAGAATGAAGAAGGCTTGAAAGGTCATGGGAGCGGGACAGCGACCGCCTGACAAATGATTTCGATCGATTGGAATTCATGCTGGGGCGCGCGCTCTTGCGCCCGGGCAATGTGGCGCAGACGACGTGCAGCAACGCTCCGCTAACGGGTATAGAGTGAACGGCGCGACGTCGCGACAGCCGGAGGGGAGGCCCGGCGTTGCGGATTTCAACCGTTCCGCTCGGGATGGGCCCGCAGCATTCGAAGGGGCCATTTTGTCATCGTAACTTGCAAGGGAGGTCACGCAGCCATGCCGCAACTCAGCTTAAACGGTCAAAGTTACTTTACCGACTCGCCGCCCGACACACCGCTGCTTTGGGTTATCCGCGAGGAATTGCAACTCACCGGCACCAAGTACGGATGCGGAATGGGGCTGTGCGGCTCCTGCACCGTGCACCTGAACGGGCAGCCAATGCGCTCGTGCATGGTGAAGCTCGCCGATGTCGATGAAAACGCGGTCATCACCACCATCGAAGGGCTGGACCCGGCGGACTCGCATCCGGTGCAGAAAGCCTGGATCGAGAAAGAGGTCCCGCAGTGCGGCTACTGCCAGTCCGGCCAGATCATGCAGGCGGCGGCGCTGCTCGCGACCAATCCGAGCCCATCCAGGGAAGAAATTGTCCAGCACATGAACGGCAACCTGTGCCGCTGTGCCACTTACTCGCGCATCGTCGACGCTGTGCATCGCGCCGCCGAACTGATGAAGGAGGGCTCGAACCATGGCTAATATCAAGGCGCCCCAGCAAGGCATTACCCGGCGCGAATTCCTGGTTCGCTCCACCGTTATCGCCGGCAGCGGTTTCTTCAGCATCGGCCTTCCCGGGCTAGTCGCCAGCATGGATGCCGACGCAGCGATCGGTGGGCAGGCTTTCACGCCGTCGATCTGGTTCACCATGACGCCCGACGGCAAGACCACAATGCACATCCTCAAGGCCGAACTGGGCCAGCACATCGGCACCGGCCTCGCGCAGGTGATCGCTGAAGAGCTGGAAGTCAAATGGGAAGATGTGCGCCTGGACACACCGCTCGAAAGCGTGGAGAACTTCTCGATCTACGGGCTGGCGTACACCGTGAACAGCGGCAGCATCACCACCGAGTTCGACCGCATCGCGCGTGCCGGCGCGGCCGGCCGCATTGCGCTGGTGGAAGCGGGCGCGAAAGTGCTCGGCGCCAAACTTTCCAACTGCCACGCGGAGAACAGCCGGGTGATCGACAAGGCCTCCGGCCGTTCGGTGACCTACGGCGAGATCCTGCAGAAGGCGAAAATCGATCGCAAGTTCGCCTACCCCGACGATTTCAGGAAGATCCCGCTCAAGCCCCGCGAGCAGTACAAGGTCATCGGCAAATCCCTGGCCTCGCTCGACATTCCCGCCAAGACCAACGGCAAGGCCAAGTACGGCATCGACGTGTTCCTGCCGAACATGGCCTACGGCGCACTGGTGATACCGCGCACCCGCTATGCCTCCAAGGTGGTCAGCATCGACGACTCGGAAGCGAGGAAGATCCCCGGCTTCATCAAGGCGGTCAAGATCGACAATGCGATGGGCAAGTGCACCGGCTGGGTCGTCGCAGTGGCCGACAGGTTTCCGACTGCGATGAAGGCGGCGAAGGCGCTGAAGGTGAAGTGGGACGCGGGTCCTTACGCCAATCTCGGCTCCGCGGATATGCTCGCGCAGTACAAGGAACTCTCAAAGAACGAGTCGGAAAGCGCGGCCTGGGTGCTCGAAGGCGACGTCGATCAGGCATTCGGCAATGCCGAAAAGGTGTTCGAGGTGGAGTACACGACCGACATGGTCTGCCACGCCACCATGGAACCGCTGAACGCCACCGTGCAGTACACCAACGGCGAATGGCATGTCCACGTCGGCACCCAGAGCACGTCCTTCGCGCGCATGACGCTGACTGGCTATCTTTCCACTGTGCTCAACAAAAAGCCCGAGGACCTCAAGGTCTTCGTCCACCAGTACCTCGTGGGCGGCGGCTTCGGCGGCAAGCAGGATTACGACGACATCCTGGCGGCCGCTTACTGCGTCAAGGAGACCGGCCGTCCGGTTAAACTCATCCACACCCGTGAATCGAACTTCGCGACCAGCTTTGCGCGCACGCCCACTTACCACAAGCTCAAGGCCGGCATCAAGGACGGCAAGCTGGTGGCGATGAACCAGGACATCGT
>JANOGH010000380.1:0-4752 GCA_031414075.1 Betaproteobacteria bacterium
TGGGAGAACGCTGCAGAAAGAGATCTCAGCGGGGGCGACCACCGCGACGTTCACGCACATCCGTCTCGCACCGGGGGCGGGACGACTGGAGAGCTGGGTCGGACGGCACGCCGGTGATGCACGTGGACGAATTCGTGCGCGGCAAGGGCCGTTTCGTGGTCACCGAGTATGTGCCGACGGAGGAGCGCACCACCGGCAAATATCCGCTGATCCTCACCACCGGCCGCATCCTGTCGCAATACAACGTTGGCGCACAGACCCGGCGCACGCCGAACAATGCCTGGCACAGCGAAGATCGCCTGGAGCTTCATCCGCACGATGCCGAACAGCGCGGCATCAAAGACGGCGACTGGGTCGGCATCACCAGCTGTGCAGGCGAGACGGTGTTGCGCTCGACCATCACCGAGCGCGTGCAGCCGGGAGTGGTCTACACGACGTTCCACTTCCCGGAGTCGGGCGCGAACGTGATCACCACCGACAACTCCGATTGGGCGACGAACTGTCCCGAATACAAAGTCACTGCGGTGCAGGTCACGCGCGTGACGCAGCCGTCCACCTGGCAGAAGCATTTCCGCGAGTTCACCGATACGCAGCTCGACCTGCTGCCGCAACGCGAAGCCAGCGGGGCGTGAGGGCGTGACGCGCCGCGAGTTCGATGTGGCGACCAAAGTGCGCCGCGCCGTCCCGGCCGTGCGAGTCGACGAAGGCTCGGCCTGCGCCGTGGTCGAACAGATCGCCGAAGAGGCACCGATTGCGCTGGTCTACAACGGCGTGCCGCATGTCGTGGTAATGGCTTCGCCGGCGGATCTCGAAGACCTCGCCCTCGGGTTCAGCCTGAGCGAGGGCGTGATCGGATCCGCGGCCGAACTCGGCGGCATCGAAATCGTGCCGGAACAAACCGGCTACTCGGTTTATCTTAGCGTTCCGCCCGAGCGCGCCGCCATCATCGAACAACGCCGGCGCAATATGACCGCGCGTACCGGCTGCGGGGTATGCGGCGCGGAGACTATCGAGCAGGCGATGCGCGATGTCCCTAGAGTGGCCGCGCCGAAGGTCGCAGCAGGGCAACGGGCGACGCGGCAGGCAATGGCAGCCGCAATGAATCAGATGCCGTCGCTGCAAACGCTGAATGCGGCAACCGGCGCGACTCACGCGGCGGCATGGGCGAATTTAGACGGGCAACTGCAACTGGTGCGCGAGGACGTGGGCCGCCATAACGCACTGGACAAGCTCATTGGCGCGCTGGCTACCCGCGGCATGGATACCGCGCAGGGTTTCGCCGTGATCACCAGCCGCGCCAGTTACGAGATGGTGCAGAAAGCGGCGATGGCCGGTATCGGCTTGCTCGCCGCGGTGTCGGCGCCGACCGCTCTGGCGGTACGCATTGCGCGCGAAGCGGGCGTGACACTCGCCGGCTTCGTGCGCGGGGAGCGTTGCATGGTCTATGCCGATGAAGCGCACCGGTTGACCCAGAGTAAAGACTGGAAAGCATGAACATCGAACGCTTGGTTCGCATGGCGAACGACATCGGCAATTTCTTCAAGGCGGAGCCGGATCACGCGGTGGCGGTGGACAGCGTGGCTCTGCATCTCAAACGGTTCTGGGATCCGCGCATGCGCAAGGAAATCGTGGCCTACGTCGATGGCGGCGGCAGCGAACTGATGGAGCTGGTGCGTGAGGCGGTTCTCAAATTGCGCTGAGCCGCGCAATTTGGAGGGAAGAGGGGCGAGGAACGAGGGGCGAGCAAGGTCCTGGGCACTAAAGTGTAGAAGTGAAGACGCGACCGGACAGGCAGTGTCGGAGGGCATACGAAGTGACCGGCAGCTTTCTCTGAACGAGATAGTCCTACGACCCCTAGCCGTCATTCGCTCTGCCCGAAAGCAGGCGTTCAACGTCGGAGATCAGCCGCGGGCCGCACGGACGGACTCCGCGCGCACGGCAGCTCAGAGCCCGCCGGCTGGAGCGCCTTGTTCGGCAGCCCCGCAACTACCTACAGACGTTTTGCCACTGGCCATTCACCTGCATGTATTGGCACTGAGTTGTGCCAAGCGGTGGCAAGCCCACAGAGGGAAGTGGCTTTAGCTTCGTAGATGGCAACGGTGTGAGTGGGGCAAGCTCGACCGACGGTAAATCAAGCTTGCCATAGTTCACCTTGATGCCCAACGCAGAGCTAACCGGGCGCCGGCGCGCGTAGCGCGGCGGGTGCCCAGCGGCGATGCCGTTGGGCGCTCTGGTTGAGCGCCGGGTTGGGCTTCTTACCCGGAACGCGTTGCAGAGAGCTACATGCGACCTGCCCAATACGAAGGACGCCGGCGGTGATGGGCGACCGCAACAACCCGAATTTCGTCGGACGTAACTTGATAGAAAACACTGTAGGGGAATCGGCGGAGAACATAACGGCGCCGGGTCCCACGGAAGACTGGGCCGACGAGGGGATTCGCCAAAATACCATTTACGGCTCGGTGAAACTCAGCGACGAACGCAAGGCCAAGCTCGGTATTCGCGCTCGCGGCATAAAAGGCGGCGGCATCGTGCAACTCGCCAAAAGCGAGTGGAAGAATGACCAGCTTCACTTCAGTGGAAGAATGACCAGCTTCACTTCAGCGCGGCACGTACCCTTGCCAGAGCCTCCGCGATCGGAATGACCTTAACTGCTCCGCTTTCGACATCGGCGATGCGACGTTCGATCTCGGCCGCCCACGCGTCCTCAATTTCCGAATCCTCGTCGAGGCTGGCCAGCAGTCGTTGAGCGAGCGCAGCACGCTCACCAAGCGTGAGTTTTAATGCCTCTGATTCCAAGATTTCTAGCTGGGTTTCCATTTTCGAGGCCTCCCAATCTCCACGCTAATTCTACGCCAATTGGTGACGGTATTCCCAAGACGCCCAACGAAGCTGTAGAAAAACCCTTTTTGCGGGGATTTTCCTAACCACGCAAAAACGCATTGCTTTCTTCAGGCCACCACGAAAGATGCTGCTGTCGCTGTCTGTGAGGCGCTCCACGAGGAGATCGTGGCCCGGATGGTCAACGACGTCGGAATTCTCATGATCGTCGCTCAGATCGAGTTCTATTGCGAGCATTTTTCGAAGGGGACTTTTTCTACAGCCTCAACGTCATGGTCAGCGACGCCGACAGGCGTCGGCTGGACCTAAAGTTACGTACGTAGGCGCGTGAGGCGCGTGGGTCACGAGGCGCGAGGCGCGTGGAGGCGCGTGGGTCAGGTCTTGCAATATAGCATTCATTTCCCACTGATCGCCCGGCTCACCGTGGAGTAATGGACACCAAAGGCATCGGCGATCGCCTGCAAGGTGTAATCCCCCGTCGCATACGCGGCCACCATGCCTGATTTGGCATCGTCGAACTCGTTGCGGTAATAGTCCAGCGATTTCGCCAGGGCACGACGCTGGAGCCGTGGGATTTCCCTATCGGTGTGCTTGGCCGTGGCCTTGAGCTCGCGCTGCATCGATTCGACGAAAGCCTCGGAGCCCAGATAAACCTGACCGGTTAGCCTGTCCCAGACGCCCGGGCCGCGAACGCCCTCCTGCACGAATTCGATATAGCGTTCGATCTGGCGGCTGCGCTGCGTGCCGAATTGACCCAGCAACCATTCGGTGTTCAGCCATGCTGGGCGCGAAGCGCTACCTACCATGGCAGGGTATGAACTCCATTTCCACTGGCGGGCATGTCTGACCATGGCAGCTCGCACGGGGTTAAGGACGACATAGCGGGCAAGCTCAAGAAGGTAGCTATCGCGTTCGACCAGAATGGCCTTGAAGCGGCCCTGAAATACATGACCCACCCGGGTGTGCCGGCGATTGACCTTCTGAGTGTAGACGCCGTTGAGTTGCCGCATGCCCGCCGAAAGGTTGCCTTCCGCGGTTTCGACAATCAGGTGGTAATGATTGCTCATCTGGCACCAGGCATGGATCGCCCAGTGGTAGCGCTCACAACACTGCGCAAGGGTTTCCAGCCAGGTTTCGCGGTCGGTGTCGTCGTGATAGATGTCCTCGCGCCGGTCGCCGCGCGAGGTGACGTGATAAAGACCGCCGGAGAGTTCCAGTCGAAGGGGACGGGACATTGCCAGAGTCTACTGGGAGAGGATGCTATATTGCAAGACCTGACGCCTACCTCTGACGCCTGACGCCTACCTCTGACGCCTACCTCGCGCCTACCTCGCGTGACGCCTACCTCGCGTGAGAACGATATAGCGAAGCGACGCTGTTGACGGTCCAGATACTTGGACGGCTCACCGAATCACCTCATCTGCCTGCAGCAGGACCGATTGCGGGATCGTGATCCCAAGCGCTTTAGCGGTCTTCAGATTGACGACGAACTCGAACTGGGTCGGCTGCTCGACCGGCAGGTCCCTCGGCTTGGCGCCCTTCAGGATCTTGTCAACATACCTAGCCGCTCTGCGGAACATGTCCACGTAGTTCGCCCCATAGGACATCAACCCACCTTCGCCGACCCACCTTCTCTCGCCGTAGATCGCTGGTAGCCGGGCCTTCGACGCCAGCTTGAGAAGCTTCGTTCGATGAGAAACGAAGAGGGGGGCTTCAAGCAGGAACAACGCCTTTGCTTGCGTTCGGCTGATAGCCGAGAAGGCTGGATTGAACTCTTCGGGCGCTCGCGCACCCACGAAACTCAGTTGGATTGACAGCGAAGGTGCCGCCGTTTTGAGTTCCTCGATGGCCTTCGCGTGCCACAACTGGTCTGGATTCCACAGAACTGCGACACGGGTGAGCCGTGGGATC
>JANOGH010000381.1:0-7066 GCA_031414075.1 Betaproteobacteria bacterium
GTAACCGTCCTTGCAGGCATACAACCCCATCAGCTTGGTGTTCTGCTGCGGACGGATGCGTACCGCCGTCTCCAGGGTGAAACGGTCGGGCACGCCGGGAATTTCCAGATGTTCCGCCGACAGGGTGAATTCGCCACCCCCGAGCGCCTTGCCGTCGAGTGCAACTGAAACCAGTTCCAGTTCGTCACCATCGAGTAAAAGGGACCCCTTTCGATCGGCCGATTTCGGGTTCCGCGCTATCGTGAGCTTCGTTTTGACCAGTGCATGGTCATCCCGCAGATCCACATCGAGATCGACGTCGGAAACCAGAAACGCCGGGGCAGCGTAGTCCTTCAGGAATATCGTTCTCGGGGTGGAGGTCAGCATGCCTGCGGAATCGGTAAGTGCAGTAATTGACCGTCAATTTTACCGCGAGGCTCCGACGACGATCTGAGGAACCAGAAAAAAGGGCGCCGCGAGGCGCCCGTCAGGGGAGGCGATAAAATTTGTTATCAGCGGTCCCAGTCGCGATCATGGTCATCGTGATGGCGATGACGCGGTCGCTTGTAGGGTTTTGCCTCCCAGATGGGCGCGCGACGTTGTTCGTAAACGATGTACGCGACCTGCGGGCCGGCGGACGCGGACTGCGCTGCGCTGCCGGTAACGCCGACTCCGATGGACACACGCGGACCTGGGTCATAGGGCAGCACGACGGTCGTATTGCGGCCGTTGTAGTAGTAGGTGACCTGGTATCCGGTGAGGACCTGCCGATAGCTTTGCACAGTCTGGCACTGCTGAATCGGACGAGTGACCGCCATTGTGCTGTTATCCCGGTTGCCGAGACGATCCCCGACCAATGCGCCGATGGCGGCGCCGACTGCCGCGGAAGCGACTCGGCCGTTGCCCCGGCCGATGGTGCTGCCAAGCAGTCCGCCGGTGAGGCCGCCGAGGATGGCTCCGCCCGGAGAGCGACGCTCCTCGTAACGGGTAACCGATTCCGTCCAGCATTGCTGCTGCGGTTCATTGACGGTTTGATATAGGGGCACGCTGGAAACCACCGGTGCGCTGTCCATGTAGTCGGCTGCATAGATCGGTGCGGCCACGGCGGTCAGCAGCAAGGGAGCAGCGATTCTGATTTTCATGATCCACCTCCGTTTATGTTCGTCACTACGCTTCCAGAAACGACAGCTGCGCGTACGGGTTTACGGCGTGACAATTCGTTACGCTTGGGCTGGCCGACGCGCCGTATCGCGCCTTGCGCCGGCCAGTCCGTAGGGTTGATCCGGGATCTACTGCCGGACGCTTCCTTGGTCGCTGAATTGGCGATGGCTTTCGTTTGCATCCAAGTATTTGGCAACATTTCCCAGCCGGGACTCGCTTTTTTCCCAAATATCTCATAAGATTGTTAAAGAATGAACTATAAACTACCGTATATGTTAGGATAAATATAGAAATGAACGAGCGAGGACTGTGTGGTTTTGTCTTGGTTCGCTCAAGGGAGAAGGGCACCCAGGATGTTGTGTCCCGGAGATCCGTTTTTTTCAGAATCTGCCGGCAAGTACGGGGCTACCTGATCGCATCGCATGGACAAACCTGAAGCACACAAGGACAGCGCGCGGTGGCTCAGAATCCTGGAGCTTCTGCCCGGCGGTGGGCGTTTGCTGCAGATCATCTGGCCGTTCCTGGTCATCGTCATCATCCTGCTCATGCTTTCGGCCGAAAGCATGAGCATCCTGATGGCGTCCCGCGCCTATTCGGAGGGCGAGAGCCTGTGGTCCAAGGGACAGAAACGGGCGATGTTTGCCCTCCTTCGCTATACCGAGACCCGTTCCGCGACCGATTACTACAATTACCGTGTGGCAATCGCTGTCCCGATGGGCGATCAGAAAGCCCGCCTCGAGCTGGAAAAAGCGCATCCCGATTTTGCCGCCGCATGGCAGGGGTTCATCGAAGGGCGCAATCATCCCGAGGATGTCCCTGGCCTGATCATGCTGTTTCGCCGCTTCCGCAATGTCGATTTCATGGCGGCCGTTATCGCTCTCTGGACGGAAGGCGACGGCCACATTGCCGAACTCAATACGGTGGCCGAACAGCTCTATGCATTGATCTCCTCCGGCCGGGACACGCCCGGGGAGCTGCGCTCGTTACGCGAGCGCATCCTGGAAATCGACACGCGCCTCACGCCGCTGACCGACCAGTTCACCAGAACGCTTGGCGACGCGACGCGCAAGACCGAGACCCTGCTTTTGATTGCCAATCTTGCGGCAGCGGCGATACTCGTTCCCATCGGGATACTGCTTTCCCGCCGCATGGCCAGGCGCCGGGAACTGGCCGAGCAGGGGCTGAAGCTAAGCCAGGAGCGCTTCAAGCTGGCCGTGACGGGCAGCAACGACGGTTTGTGGGACTGGAACATCGTCACCGGCGAGATGTATCACTCGCCGCGCTTCGAACAATTGCTGGGATTCGATGAGCTCGAACTGGGCGGTTCGCAGGACATGCTGATGTCGCGGGTGCATCCCGAAGACAAGGCCGCGACCGATCATGCGTTCCGCAGCCACGTCAAGTACGGTGTGCCTCTCGATGTCGAATTGCGCTTGCAGACCAAATCGGGAGAGTACCGCTGGTTTCGCACCCGCGGCCAGTCGGTGCGCGGCGTAGAGGGTAAGGCAATCCGCATGGCGGGATCGATCACGGATATGACCGATCGCAGACAGGCAGCCTCGGACCTGTTTGCGGAGAAGGAGCGTGCCCTGGTAACACTGGCATCCATCGCCGACGGCGTCATCACCACCGATACCGGCGGCTGGGTCGAATATCTCAACCCCGTCGCCGAGCAGCTCACCGGGTGGACCACGGAAACAGCGCGGGGCTTGCCGATGCAGGCGATACTGCGCATGGTCGACGAAACCAACCGCAAGGTCGCGCCGAATCCGATCGACATGGTATTGCGCGAGGAGCGCACGATCGAGACCGCCTCCACCCTGTTGCTGGTGCGCAACGACGGCACCGAAGTGCCCATCAAGCAATCAGCCGCGCCGATCCGCGCGCGCAGCGGCGAAATTTCCGGCGTGGTATTGGTGCTCCACGACGTCAGCCGCGAACGCCAGTACGTTGCCAAGCTTTCCTATCAGGCCAGCCACGATTCGCTGACCGACCTCATCAACCGCGGCGAATTCGAACGCAGGCTGGGCCTGGCTCTGGAGAGTGCCGCACAAGTCGGGCGTCACCATGCGGTGATGTATCTCGATCTGGATCAGTTCAAGGTAGTCAACGATACCTGCGGCCATGCCGCCGGAGATCAGTTGATGCGCCAGGTCAGTGCGGTGCTGCAGCGCCGGTTGCGCGAGGGGGATACGCTGGCGCGCCTTGGCGGTGACGAATTCGGGGTGCTGCTGGAGAATTGCGCCCCGGACAATGCGTTGCGCATCGCCGACGGATTGCGCCAGACCGTCATGGACTGCCATTTCGCGTGGGAGAACCGGTCCTTCAACATCGGCGTCAGCATCGGGCTGGTGAATGTCGAAGACGGCATGTTCACATTGACCGATGTGCTCAGCGCAGCCGACTCTGCGTGCTACATGGCCAAGGAAAACGGCCGCAACCGCGTGCAGGTGTATCACGCCGAAGACAGTGAAATGTCGACGCGGCAGGGCGAAATGGAGTGGATCGGGCGCCTGCAGAAGGCACTCGAGGAAGACCGTTTCGTGCTCTATTCGCAGGATATTGCCGGATTGGATCTGTCTCGCAAGCCCGAAGAACACTGCGAAATCCTGATCCGCATGCTCGACGAGCGCGGTGAACTGGTACCGCCCATGTCCTTCATCCCGGCCGCGGAGCGCTATAACCTGATGCCTGCCATCGATCGCTGGGTGATTCGCAATGCATTCGCGATAATCGCCCGACAGCAGGCCGAGAAAGACTGCCGCGCAGGAATCTTCGCCATCAATCTGTCCGGCGCATCGATCGGCGACGAGCGCTTCCTCGATTACGTGCGCGAACAGTTCAGCCATTTTGCGGTGGCACCGCAGAGCATCTGCTTCGAGATCACCGAGACGGCCGCCATCGCCAGACTCGACAAGGCCACGCATTTCATCAACGAGCTCAAATCCCTGGGGTGCCTGTTCTCTTTGGACGACTTCGGAGCGGGAATGTCGTCGTTTGCCTACCTGAAGCATCTGCCGGTGGACTTCCTGAAGATCGATGGCGGTTTTGTGAAGGACATGGCCGACAATCCGATCGACCGCGCCATGGTCGAGGCCATCAACAGCGTCGGGCATGTCATGGGCAAGCAGACCATCGCCGAATTCGTGGACGGCGAACGCGTCATCCGGTTGCTGCGCGAGATGGGAGTCGATTTCGCGCAGGGTTTCGGGGTCGCCAGGCCGCGACCTTTCGGAGCCCGCCTGCTCGTAGCTGCCACCGGCTGACCCGGCTTCCGCTCCAATCCGATTACCATCGTTTTCTTGCGCCGTGCGTCCGGCATGGCGCGCAATTGTCCGGCATCAGCGAATCCCTTAGAGCGTTTTGGAAGACTTCCATGGCCAGGGTGACCTGCGCTTCATCCGATACTTTGACCATAATTCGGTCAGTCAGCCTCCATAGGTAGCTGATCTGAAAGGCTGACAGTGAAAATCTATCAAATGGGAGATTTGACTTCTTATCTCGCCCTGTTGCATCGTTCCGCGCAGCAGCGTTCTGAAGTTTCGACGCTTCGAATAAAAATGAGGAGAAAAGCATGGGCTCCATGAGCGATTTGTCTTCCCCGCAATGGGTCGATTCACTGAATGGCTATCTGAAACCCTACTGGGACGAGTTGCTGCAGGGAGACTGGTGCGAAGGCGTTGCCAATACGCGTCTGACGGTGCCCGAAATGCGCGGCTGGATTCTCCAGACCTACCCATTCATCCATGCGTTTCCGAAGTTCCTGGCCGAAGGTCTGATCAAAGTCGAAGACGATTACTCGCGCTCATTTCTGATCGACAACATCCGTGTGGAAAAGGCGCACGCCGAACACTGGATCTGGATGGGACTCGGATTCGGACTGACCCGCCAGGAAATGCTCGATGCCGCCGATGGCAGAAAACCGGTGCTGCGCGACGTTCAATCGCTGACCGACTGGCTGTGGTTCATCAACACCAAGGGCTCGATGGCCGAGGCGATTGGCGCGACCAGCTTCGCGATCGAAGGTATTGCCGGCGACATCGCGCGCAAAGTGATGAGCGGTTTCGAAGCCTACAAGGGCACGCCTGGCGTGCAGATGGGCCCGAAGACCTACAAGTGGTTCCGCGAGCACGCGCACTACGACGACGAGCATCCGAAGATCGCGATGGAAATCGTCAAGCGCTATGCCACGACCGAGCGCATGCAAACCAAGGTTATGCTGGCCGCCAAGCGCAGCATCCAACTGTTGCACAATGCGCTGATGACCGGCTACCAGGCCTACTCCGTGTCCGAAGAGACGGTGGTTCCGCAGAGCGAGCTGCGCGCGGCGGACCAGCGCGCCAACCGCCGCAACGACCAGCGGACGCTGTCCTTCCCGGAGCGCCGCTTCAGCGATCGTCGCGGACGCCAGCTTCGCGCAGTTGCCTAGCCTGGATAATTCATGAAGACGCCCCTGCTTGTGGAGAATGGCTGGTGTGCCGTGTCCATGGGCAAGCTCTTGCACGACACAGTGTGTGGCGTCGGGCTACTCGGGCGCTGGCGGCCGATTTCCGGCCATTTGCGGCATGCCTGTCTTGCCGATAGAGTGTTCTATCGGCTGCGCCAGTCGAGCCACAACTGGCTCGGAACTCGACTCGCCATCATCCCGAGTCCCTCATGAATTATCCAGGCTAGGGAGCGCGTATCAGCTTGTCGAACGGGCACCCGTCGGGTGCCCGTTGTTTTTTCCAATGCCGTCTTATCCCGGGGAACTCCGGCGCGCCAGTTGTGCCGTCACCGAGTCGATCAGATCACCGAAGTGATGTAGCGCATCGGGCGGGCCGTTGAATTCGATCCAGACATTGGCCCCGGCTGGTCGAATCAGCAGGATCTGCATCAACTCGCGGCCGATCCGGTAGTTCGCCGCCGCGCGATCGCCGTCTCCGGCCGGCGACGTGACTCTGCTGCATGCGTCCCGCGCGCACAACGCCTTGACCATTTTTTGCGGCGTGAGTCCGTCGTCCGCCCGCAGAAACAACGTCAGCCTCGCCGTCGGCCCTTTGACGATCCGGACCACGAGCATGTCTGTGCCCGCGGCCGATATTTTCTGATTCCGGTCCGGTACTAGCCGCATTCCCTGCCAGTACACCGCGTTCGGATAGCGGTAATTTTCCCAGCCACGAAGAATGTGATTGAAAAATAGTCCGGCGAAGATGAGGCCGAAACCGAAGGCCAAAAGGGAAAGCTGTAGTGCTGAGAACCGGCGCATGAACCGCAACCCTAACCGATATGACCTCGCCTGTTCAACTTCGGCCTGGGTAAACCCACCTGAGCGAAGCGTCGTCAGCCTACTTCGATTCGACCCACGGCAATGCCTGCGGATCTTCGCCTCTTCAGAGTTGATCAAAAAGAAGGACGCCCGAAGGCGTCCTTTTTACTTTCCCTGCCCGGCTTAACTGCGGCCGATCTTGTCGACGCAAGCCGCTTCGGTCATGGATTCGAAGCCCTTGCCCTTGCAGGCATTCTTGCCTTTGCAGCCACTCATCGAGGTCTTGCACTCGCTGTGGCCCTTGCAGGCGTTGGCGCCGTAACACTTGATTTTTACTTCCTCTGCGCTCGCGGTACTGATGACCGCAGACGTTGCGAACAGCGCGGCGGCGGTGGTTGCGAGTGCTGCACTGACCATTTTGCGATTGACGATCATAGGGTGTTCGCCTTTTTCGTGGTTTCTTGGGACCGGAGCAGCGCACGCGCTGCGCGATGTAAAGCGCTTCCGCGGGACGGCTGCGGGGCTACGCGTTGGTTACATTCACCTTTATGTAGGGAGCCGGGATTTGCCGCGTGGTCTGTGCGACAACGCACGTTGCGGTCGGATTCCTGGTTCGCGGGTTGCCGCCCCGCTGCGTTCCACCCCGCACAGCACAAAGTGAAGGTAGACGACCGCGCT
>JANOGH010000382.1:0-2622 GCA_031414075.1 Betaproteobacteria bacterium
CCATCTTCGGAAACATTTCCTGCAACTGCCTGGAGTCCGCGCGCCCGCCGGCCAGAGCCTGCGGAATTTTGGCTGCGTCTATCCCGGCCCGCTCGGCGAATGCGCAGGCTTCGGCAAGGACGGCAAGTCCGGTGGAAACCAGCACCTGATTGATCATCTTGGTCGCCTGTCCTGCGCCGTTCGGCCCCATCAACGTTGCCCGGCCGGCAAGCGCATCCCATAACGGCCGGGCCCGCTCGAAAATATCCGACTGCCCGCCGACCATGATCGCCATTTTCCCTTCGCGCGCGGCAGGGGCGCCGCCGGAGATCGGCGCATCGAGCCACGCCATCCCGCACTGGGCCGCAAGGCGCGCCGCCATATCCCGCGTATGCGCCGCCGCGCACGTGGACATGTCGACCAGAACCTTGTCGGCGCTTCCTGCCACGGCCACGCCGTCTTCGCCGAAGACGACTTTTTCCAGTGCGGCACCGTCGCTGACACACGTGATCACGAAAGCGCTGGTGCGGGCGAGCTCCGCCGGGCTGCGCGCTTCGGTCGCACCCGCCTTCAACAGTTCGACGAGTTTCGTCTTGTCCCGATTCCACACGAGCGGAGCGAATCCGCAATCGATCAGACGGCGCATGATCGCACCACCAAGAACGCCGGCTCCGATACAGCCGACGCGGGGTTTTTCCTTATTCATTTCTCTGCTCCTCGATACTCGAAGTGACTCGACTTTGGATGGTGTCGACCTGACACGCAAGGTGCGCTGCACTTCGCTCTGGTTTTCCGCTGAGGATCAGCGCGGTACGACAATGCTTTTCTGCCAAAACAGCTTCGATTAGCGTTCGCGCTCGTCCATTACCACTTCCTTTCAATCTAGCAAAATACTCACCGCAGAGGCGCGGAGGAGACGGAGGAAAAACAAAGGCGAAAAAAATACACGAATGTTAAAAAAGTACATCAGTGTTTATGCTGCCGCCGGTCCAGGTTTTTCATATCGCGCCTGTTTCTCCGTTCTGCTTTTCCTCTGCGCCCTCTGCGCCTCTGCGGTGAGCGCTTTGCGTTTTTTTGTGAACGCGCGTCGAGCCTTATTTCTTCCCGCGGGTGTGCGCTGCCAGCACGCGGTCGACAAATTGTTCGGCGACGCCAAGATAACGAATTGGGTCGAACAGCCGGTCCAGGTCGGCCACGGAAATAAGCTTGCAGACCTTTGGGTCTTTCGCCAGCACATCGCGCAAAGGCTTGCTCTGTTCGACGGCGCGGCGGCAAGCCGCTTCGATCAGTTCATGCGCCGCTTCGCGGCCTAGCTTCGGCGCGAGCGCTGCGGAGACAGCCTCGGCGAGAATAAGTCCGTGCGTGGCATCGAGGTTGTGGCGCATGCGCGTCGTGTCGAGTTCCAGGCCTTCGGTCATCCGGGTGACTTGTTCCAGCGCGCCGGCCGTGAGCAGGCAGATTTCCGGCAGCGTTTCCCACTCGGCGTGCCAGTTGCCGAGCCCGCGCTCGTGCTCCTGCACCATCGCCGACAGCATCACCGACACCAGCGCCGGTACCTTTGTGGCCGCGGCCAGAACCACAGCCGAACCGACCGGATTGCGTTTATGCGGCATGGTGGAAGAGCCACCGCGCCCCGGCGCCGCCGGTTCGAAGGCTTCGCCGACCTCGGTCTGCATCAGCAGCGATACATCGTGCGCGATTTTACCGAGGGTGCCGACCAGCAGACCCAGCATCGTGGCCACTTCCGCAACGCGATCGCGATGCGCATGCCAGGAAATATCCGGGTTGCCGAGCTTCAACTCCGCTGCCACTGCCTTGGCGATGTCGAGACCGCGGTCACCGAGGGACGCAAGTGTTCCGGCGGCGCCGCCGAACTGGATGACCAGTACCCGTAAACGCAACTCGTGCAAGCGCTCGCGATGCCGTTCCACCGCGCTCAGCGCACCGGCCGCCTTCAGTCCGAAAGTGATCGGCACCGCCTGCTGCAGCCAGGTACGTCCCGCCATCGGCGTGCGTTTGTGTTTCTTTGTAAGGCGCGTCAGTGCGTCCGCCAGCCGCGCGAGATCGGCATCGATCAAATCGAATGCACTGCGCAGTTGCAATACCAGTCCGGTATCCATCGCATCCTGGCTGGTCGCCCCCCAGTGGACATAGCCCGCGGATTTCTTGTCCTTCTTCCCGACCAGAACTGTCAGCGCCTTCACCATGGGAATTGCCGTGTTGCCGGCCGCTGCTGCCGCGCGTGCCAGTGCTTCGATGTCGAACAACTTGGCCTGGCATTGGGCCCCGATCGCCGGCGCCGCCGCCTTCGGAATCACACCAAGGCGCGCTTCGGCGCGCGCGAGCGCCGCTTCGAAATCGAGCATGCCCTGCAGACGCCCGCGATCGGAAAAGATCTCGCGCATCGCTTCGGTCCGGAACAACGGGTCCAGAAGTCGGGTCATGGTTCCATGGGGCTACTTCAAGCGACTCACTAAATCCCCTTCCCCCGCTTGCGGGGGGAGGTTGCGATGGGGGCATTCCGGCCGTGCGTGTGCAGAATTCACCTCCCGCCCGAAACCTTGCCCCCACCCTAACCCTCCCCCGCAAGCGAGGGAGGGAATGTCAATAGGTAGTGTCATTCGGGTCATGGCTCAGAATTCG
>JANOGH010000383.1:0-3075 GCA_031414075.1 Betaproteobacteria bacterium
AGCCTGAGCAGCTACCCGGTGTCGCGCCCTTCGAAAACCGCGATGGCGCGCCGCTGGTTTCGACACCGGAACGGGCGCTGCTGGAAATGCTGGACGAGGTCGGCGTGCGGCAACCGCTGCAGGAAGCCAGAGAAATCGCCGAAGGCGCCTACAGCCTGCGCGCCGACGTACTGATGGATCTTCTCAAGCGCTGCATCAGCGTCAAGACGGTCCGGCTCTGCCTGCGCCTCGGACGCGAGCTTTCCCTGCCGTGGACCGGCAAGCTCGATGAGGCCGCCCTGCCCAAGGGCAGCGGTCGGCCGTGGATATCGAAGTACAAGGACGGCCTGCTGGTGCTCAAACCGTGAATCAGGTTTATCTCGATTCCGCGCGGCTGGTGACCCAGGTCGCGCCACTGGTGTTCGCGGACAACGTTTTTGCCCTGAAGGGCGGGACCGCGATCAATCTTTTCGTGCGGGATATGCCCCGATTGTCCGTGGATTTGGATCTGGTGTTTGTCGATCACCGCCCCGGTCGGGATGAGGCGCTTGCCAGGATCAATGATGCGATCCGGCGTGCCGTGGATCGACTCAAGAAGCGCGGTTTCCAGACCCACGCATCGGCCGTGGCTGACACAGGGGAAACAAAACTCTTCGTGCGTCGCGACAAGCTCGAAGTGAAAGTGGAAGTGAATTTCGTGATGCGCGGGACGGTGCATCCGATCCGCGCGGCATCCCTCACTCCCACAGCCCAAGAAGCGTTACTGGCCGATCTGGAGTTGCCGGTAGTGTCGCTGGAGGATCTCTACGGCGGAAAGCTCGTCGCCGCCCTGGATCGACAGCATCCACGCGACCTGTTCGACGTGATGCAACTGTTTCTCCACGAGGGGATCACGCCGGGAATCAGACGCAGCTTTGTCGTCTATCTTGCATCCCACAACCGGCCGATTCACGAAGTGCTTTTCCCGAACCTTCGGGATGTCTCAAGCGAATACGAGGGCACGTTCAGGGGCATGACGACGGAGCCGGTGGAGTTGAAGGCTCTCCTGGCGGCACGCGAGCGCGTGGTCGCAGAACTGCATGCCGACCTCGATGCCGCTGAGCGGGAATTCTTGTTATCGCTTGCCCGCAACGAACCGGACTGGACGTTGCTCGGCATCGAACATCTTGAGCAGCTGTCCGGCATCCGGTGGAAACTCGAAAATCTCGGCCGCCTGGAGAAGGCCAACCCGAAGAAGCTCAAGGGGCAAGCCCAAGAGCTGGAACGACTGCTTGGGAAGACCGCTAAATAAGTTCCGCCGTCCCTTTCAGGACGGCCAATACTCCGCTGAATGCCTAAAAACTTAGGCGCTAACTCTGATAACGCCCAATCAATTAGGCAAATTGGGGAACGTGTTCCCACCTTTTCCAATTGATCTACGGGGTAGTCCATGCCGCACATAATTTTTCGCTATGAGCGAGTAAAGCTTTACGAGGAAGTCTGGGCAGAAGCCGTCACCACCGTCGCGAAACGCTACGGCATTTCGGACGTTGCCCTTCGAAAAATCTGCAAGAAACTCGCAGTGCCGCTGCCACCGCTGGGCTACTGGGCCAGGGTCGCTGCCGGAAAGAAACCCCCTACTCCGCCACTTCCCAAATATTCCGGCCCGGCAGAGATCGTCAGGCAGCGCTACGTCTTGGATTGATCCGATCCTCAATGCCGAGTACCTGGTGCTCGACGAGGAGTAAGGAGCCTGCGGCTCCGGGGCGCGATTGGCGGCGAAGCGGCCTCTATATAATATCGGCATGAAGCCCGAAGCACCCGCTGGTCCCGCCCATACCCCCATGATGCAGCAGTATCTGCGCATCAAGGCACAGCACGCGGACAAGCTGCTGTTCTACCGCATGGGCGATTTCTACGAGCTGTTCTTCGAAGACGCCGTGCGTGGCGCCAAGCTGATGGGCATCACGCTGACCCAGCGCGGCGCCTCTGCCGGCGCGCCGATCAAGATGGCCGGTGTGCCCTTCCATGCCGTCGAACAGTATCTCGCCAAGCTGGTAAAGCTCGGCGAGTCGGTGGCAATCTGCGAGCAGATCGGCGATCCCGCCACTTCCAAGGGGCCAGTCGAGCGCCAGGTCACCCGCGTCGTCACGCCGGGCACGCTCACCGACGCGGCACTGCTGGATGACAAGCGCGAGAACCTTCTGCTGGCCATCAATCTGCAAGGCAATGTGCTGGGCGTCGCCTGGCTTTCGCTCGCGAGCGGCCGCTTCGTCGTGCTGGAAACCCGCAAGGAAAATCTCGCATCCGAATTGCAGCGCCTGCAACCCGCCGAAGTTCTGGTGGCGGACGACTGGAGCGATCCAGGCCTGGAGACTTCCGGCGCAGTCATCAAGCGTCTGAGCGCCTGGCAATTCGACCGGGACGCCGCGAATCGCGTGTTGCTCCGGCACTTCGATACGCTCGACCTGTCCGGGTTCGGCGCTGACGAACTCGGTCCCGCTCTCGGCGCGGCCGGCGCGTTATTTGAATACGCTCGCGCGACCCAGGCCGCCTCGATCGCCCATGTGCGGTCGCTTGCCGTGGAGCGCGATTCCGCTTACGTGCGTATGGATGCAGCCACGCGCCGCAACCTGGAAATCTCCGAAACCCTGCGCGGCGACCCCGAGCCCACCCTGTTGTCCCTGCTCGACACCTGCGCAACGACCATGGGCTCGCGCTGGTTGCGGCATGCACTGCATCACCCGCTGCGTGATCGCACGGTGGTAGCGGCCCGGCTGGATGCGGTGGCAATCCTGCACGGAGAAAGCGCGGACGGTCTCTACCGTAAGCTTCGCGAAGCGCTGCGGCCGGTTAGCGACGTGGAACGCATCACCGCACGCATTGCCCTCAGGAGTGCGCGTCCGCGCGACTTGTCCGCATTGCACGAAACGCTGATCGCCCTGCCCGTGCTCAAGTCTTTGCTTGGGCCGCTCTCAAGCCCGCGCCTGGTGGCGTTGTCGGTCGATCTCGCTCCTGTGCCGGCGCTCACCGAGCTACTTTCGCGCGCGATCCTGGCTGAACCCGCCGCCCTCCTCCGCGAGGGCGGCGTCATCAACGACGGCTTCGATGCCGAAC
>JANOGH010000384.1:0-2119 GCA_031414075.1 Betaproteobacteria bacterium
CCCTGGGACGCGAAAATCAGCACGTAGCAGCGCTCGTCGGCTGGCGCCTGGGCCAGGCAGGCACTGCCAATCAGGATCGCCGTCAGCGCGAGGATCCGTATCCGATGCATCGGTGGTGTGGGAAGTCGATCGCCGAGCCGGGCTGGGGTGGAACGCGGATCGGCGGCAGACAACTATAGCACGCAAATTCATGCGTGAGTTTGCGTCTCGTCGTCGGTTGACCAATGCAGCAAAATGTTGACGGACAAGGAGATGCGTCGAAAACCCGTAACTTCTCAAAAACCGCTCCACGGGCGCAGCTGATCGACCGGTCATTTCCTAGGATGGCCGGGTATGGGAAACGGACTCCCCGACATTGCTCCCGAGGAACGGACGCCGTTGGTCGTGGCGTTGCTGGAGATAATCCGCCATCAGGGCGAGTTGATCCAGCAACTGCGCGACGAGATCGCCATTCTTAAGGGACAGAAGCCACGTCCGCAAATCCAACCCAGCCGACTCGAACAAACGCCGCCGCCGGACCCGGCGAAACCGCCTGAGCCACCGCCGAAGCGACCCGGCTCCAGCAAACGTCCCAAGAACGCCCAACTAACGATCCACGAAGACAAACGCTTGTTCGTGCAGGATGCTCCGCACGGCTCGGTGACTGTCGGTTGGGAACCGTTCACCGTGCAGGATCTGCTGCTGCAACCCTGGAACACACGTTATTGGCGGCAAGTCGTCAGGACGCTGGACGGTCAGACTTTGCGGGCGCCGCTGCCCGACCTGGTGGCGGGCAGTCCGCATTTCGGCAGCACGCTGGTCAGTTACATCATTTACCAGCATCATCACAACCATGTCACGCAACCGCTGCTCTTGGAAGAGTTGACGGAACTCGACATCGATATTTCCGCAGGCCAGATCAACAACATCCTGACGGAGAACAAGGACGCCTTCCACCAGGAAAAGGACGAGATCCTCCAAGCCGGCTTACAGACGTCGGTCTATGTGGGCGTCGATGATACCGGCGCGCGGCATGACGGCAAGAACGGCTATTGCACGCACATCGGCAACGAACTGTTCGCCTACTTCGAGAGCACCGACAGCAAGAGCCGACTCAATTTCCTGCAGATCCTGCGTCGGCCGCACACCGACTACGTCATCAACGAGACGGCCCTGGCCTACTGGGAGCGGCAGGAATTGTCGGCCAGCGTGATCGCACAGTTGCGTAGCGGTCCCGAGCACTTTGCCGACGCGGCCGCCTGGGAGGCGCATCTGGCCGCCTTGGGCATCACTGCCGAGCGCCCTGTGCGTGTGGCCACGGAAGGGACGCTGCTGGGCAGCCTGACCGCGCATGGCGTCTCGTCGCAGTTGGTGATTCTCAGTGACGGCGCGCCCCAGTTTGACGTGCTCGTCCACGCCGCCTGCTGGATTCACGCCGAACGTCCGTTGGTGCGCATGATCCCTTACAGCGAGCCGCATCGCGCCGCTATCGACAAGGTGCGCGATCAGATTTGGACGTTGTACCGCGATCTGAAGGCCTACCGCGCGCAGCCCGACCCGGCGCGCAAGCCGGACCTGCAAACGCGTTTTGACGCTTTGGTCGAGCAGCGCACGGATTTTCCGAACATCCATGCCGTGCTCAAGGAGATGCGCGTGCATCGCTCGGACTTGCTGCGTGTTTTGGAGCAGCCCGCGGTGCCGCTGCACAACAACATCAGCGAGACGCACGTTCGCGACTACGTGAAGAAGCGCAAGATCAGCGGCAGCACGCGCAGCGCTGCTGGCCGGCGTTGTCGCGACACGTTTGCCAGTCTGAAGAAGACCTGCCGCTGTTTAGGGATTGCCTTCTGGCAGTACCTCAAGGACCGTGTGCGCGGCCTGGGCCAAATCGCCCGACTCGCCCAAATGATCCGCGAACGCGCTGCGGAGACCCACTCGCCAATTGCCGTGGCGATGCCAGCCTAAGCAAAGCCTCGTCCTCCCCGCCCGCCAAGCCCCACCGCGCGCGGAGAACCTGCGTCATTGAGAAGTTACGTACTTTCGTCTCACGCTACACACGGTCCCGGCCTAACCTTCACGCAGGATTCGGCGGTTGGCATTGCGCCCGCCTCATTATGGAACTTTGGGGGTTTTGCCGCAG
>JANOGH010000385.1:0-5794 GCA_031414075.1 Betaproteobacteria bacterium
CGCTCGGGCGTGCGATCCGCCAGGATCGACGAACTGGACGGGGTGACCGGGCCATAACCCAGCCCCATGATCACCGCACCCAGCACCACCAGCCAGGGATTGGCCGTGGAGATCAATGCAATGCCCGCGCCACAAAGAAGCAGCGAATACTGGCTCATCCGCATGGCGCCGACCCTGGCAATGATGCCGCCGGAAAAGAGTGCGCCGAAAGTGGCGGCGCCGAATGTCAGCGCGGTAACGATGCCTACCCAGCTTGCCGGAAACCCGATTTCATCGTGTGCCGCCGGCGCGAATACGGGTGGCGAGAAAATCGCCATCGACACCAGCGCCTGGATGGCCATGGTGACGATCAGCGGCCAGATCACGCCTTTCATCCTAGATCTTGAACCACGGAGGACACGGAGAGCACGGAGAAAAGCAATGGAGAAAATGACGGAATATGGATATCGGGGCGAAGGAGAGGGGGATTGGGCACCGATAGCGATTGAGCATTCGTCCAGGACAACCCCTCACGAGCACTGCCATCCAAATTCTTCTTGCCTTTCTCCGTGCTCTCCGTGCCCTCCGTGGTTCACGACCTAAGTTTTGGACTGGCCAAGGGCCTGGTCGAGGTCCCACAGGATGTCGTTGATGTCTTCGATGCCGATCGACAGACGGATCATGTCGGCTCCGACGCCGGCCTTGACCTGGTCTTCCTCGGAAAGCTGACGGTGCGTGGTCGATGCGGGATGAATCACCAGCGTCTTGGCGTCGCCGACATTGGCCAGGTGCGAAAAAAACTGCAGCGCCTCGATGAATTTCACGCCGGTTTCCATGCCGCCCTTGATGCCGAAGGTCATGATCGAGCCGCTGCCCTTCGGCAGGTATTTTTGCGCGAGCGCATGGTATTTGCTGCCGGGCAGACCCGGATAGTTCACCCAGGACACGCGCGGATGATCCTGCAGGAATTTCGCGACCGCCATCGCATTCTCGACATGGCGCTCGACGCGCACATGCAGCGTCTCCAGACCCTGCAGCAGAATCCACGCGCTGAACGGCGACAGTACCGGCCCTAGCGTGCGCATGGTCTCCATGCGGCATTTCATCGTGTAGCCGAAATCGCCGAAGGTCTCGTGGAATATCACGCCGTGGTAGCCGCGCGAAGGCTCGGTCATCATCGGATACTTGCCGTTGCCCCACGGGAATTTTCCCGATTCGACCACAACGCCGCCCATGGTGGTGCCATGGCCGCCGATGAATTTTGTCGCGGAATGAATGACGATATCGGCGCCGAACCGGATCGGCTGGCACAGATAGGGTGATGCGAAGGTATTGTCGATGACCAGCGGCACGCCGGCCTCATTGGCAATTTTTGCGACGGCCTCGATGTCGAGCACATTGATCTGCGGGTTGCCCATGGTCTCGGCGTAGAGCGCGCGTGTCTTCGGCGTGATCGCCTTACGGAAATTCTCCGGGTCGTCCGCATTCACGAATGTCGTCTGAATGCCGAACTGGCGGAAGGTCGCGTCGAACTGCGAATACGTGCCGCCGTAGAGCGTGCTGGATGAGACGATCTCGTCGCCTTGGCGCAGGATGGTCAGCAGTGCGCACATCTGGGCGGCCTGTCCCGAAGCAGCGGCCAGCGCCGCGCGCCCGCCCTCGAGCGCGGCCATGCGCTCCTCGAACACCGCAACGGTCGGATTCGAAATGCGCGAATAGACGTTGCCGAAAGTCTGCAGGTTGAACAGGCTCGCCGCATGCTCCGCGGAATCGAACACGAAGGACGTGGTCTGGTAAATAGGGACCGCGCGCGCGCCGGTGGCCGCGTCGGGTATCTGTCCCGCGTGCAGGCACAGCGTGCCGAATCCGTATTCTCTGTCTGCCATTTTAATTCAGTGAATAGTGAACGGTGAACAGTAAATGGTGAAAGGCAAATCGTGCCCGGGCATCGATCGGTTTGCGCTTACTACCTCGCGCCTCGCACCTCGTGCCTCGCGCCTGCCTTCAGTAAGGCAGCCACCTCGGCCGCTTGGCGGAAATGATCTTGGTGTTGACGCCCACCCAGTTGAGCCCGCCGAACAAACGCCCGTGCTCGATCTTGACGCAGCGGTCCTGCACCACTTCGAGCCCCGCTTTGCGTGCCTTCGCGGCCGCCTTTTCGTTCATCACGCCGATCTGCATCCACAGTACCTTGGCACCGATGGCAATGGTCTCGTCCGCGATCGGTTCGATGTCCTGGCTCTTGCGGAAGCAATCCACGATATCGACTTTCGCCGGGATGTCCCGTAACGACGCGTAGCACTTCTCGCCGAGGATCTCGGGGTAGGACGGGTTGACCGGGATGACGCGGTAGCCGTGCTCCTGCATGTACTTGGCGGCGAAATAACTGGGCCGGTACCAGTTGGCGGACAGTCCGACCACGGCGATGGTCTTGGACTGCCGCAGGATACGGCGCAGCGTGTTGATGTCGGTGGAGTCACTCATGCGTAATTTCTACTGAGGAAAGCGTTGTGTGGAAAGCTGGCAGTTTATCACCGGCGCAGATTATTCAGCCCGCCTTCAATTTCGCCTGCCGTTGCTCTTTCGGCAGCTTGGCGATTTCCCTGACCGCCGCATAAAAGCGCTTGAAGTCGCCGCTATTTTCGGCCAGCACGCGGCGGAAGCCGGCCACCAGCTCGGAGTAAGTCGCGACCGGAACGAGATGGGCGTTGTTCAGCTCCTGGCCGAAGTAACGGTCATAGCCGGAATAGCCTCCCCAGGAGGATTTCAGCGTCAGGTACTGCGCTTTCATGGCGGCGAAGGTCTCGGCTTTCTTCTGCCGCTTTTCCGTGTCGGACGCCGCGCTGGCGTACATCGTCCTGAGGTTGTCGCGGTATTTCATCACCAGGTCGATGAAGGCGCCTTTGCGTTGTTCATGCAAGTCGAATTCGGCACGTTTGGCGGCATCGCCGTCGCGCGCCAGCCAGCGGTCGACGCCCTCCATTTCCACGGCGACGGCAAACGACTCGTTGAACACGGTGTCTCCGGGAATGTAGACAACCTGATGCGCGAGCTCGTGGAAGATCAGCCCCGCGAGTTGGGGATCGGGATAGCGCATCACGGTATTGAGCACGGGATCGTCGAACCAGCCGAGCGTGGAATACGCGGGAATGCCGGTGACGAATACATCCAGACCTTTGCGCCGCAGTTCTTCGCCGAAGCGCTCGGCACCGGCCTGGCTGAAATAGCCGCGGTAACCGACGCAGCCGGCGAACGGAAAGCACCACTCCTGTGCCACAACGGAGAATTCCGCCGCCGCGAACACGTTCCAGACCACGTACGGGCGTTCCAGGTCGGCATATTTCCGGTAGCTGCCGTTGTTCGGCAGCGCCAGTTCGGCGGAGGCGAAATCCCGCATGCGCAGCACCTGCGTCAGACGCTCGCGTGTCGGCGGCGGCGTGTGCTTGTCTTCGATGACCTGCGCGATCGGGCGGCTGCGGTTCCAGATCTGCATCTGCCCCTCGACAGCCTGATAGTAATAGCCGAGGTTCGTGCAGCCGCAGAGTCCGCTGGCAAGCGCGAGTACGAAGGCCAATCGGGTCATTGGCCGAACCTGCCGTTCTTCAGAAACGCACAGACGGCATGCGCGACCGCCGGCAAGACCAGCATCGCGGTGTGGCTGGTATGCAGCACGATCGAATCGGCCGCTCCCGGCACCTGGGTTTCGTCCAGAATCACGACCCCGTCGTTAGGCTTGCGCAGCGGTGCGACCAGTCGGCCGAGGCCGATGGCAACATCTCCCGCGATCACGCCGAGTTCGACGCCGTCCGGGACTGGCGGCCGGGGCTGGCGCAACCATTCCGGAAGCGTGCGCCCGAGCATTCCGCGACCGGTCGAGAATCGCGCCATGCCCTGCGCAGCCGCGCTGTTCGCATACGGGCTGCCGAGCAACACCACGCGATGCGCCTTGACCTGCGGGTGATTGTGCAACATGGTCATGATCAGCAGACCGCCGAGGCTGTGACCGACCAGATGCAATGGCGCGCCGGACTTTTCGCAGACGGCAGAGAGTCGTTGCGCGTTCTCGCGCAGGCCACGCCGCACGGATTGATAACCATGCCGGGTCACGGCAAAGCCGCAGCGCTCCAGCCGCCGCGCGAGCGGCAGCATGACCAGACCGTTCATCCACAAACCGTGGACAAGCACCACGCGGCCGCCATCAGCCGGCGTCATCCTCGGCTTTCAGGATCTCCAGTCCGCGTTTGAGTGCAATCTGGTATCTGGCTTTGGCCTTGGCGATTCTTTCCGCCGGCCAGTCGTAGAAGCCTTTGCCGGTTTTCATGCCGAATTCGCCAGCTTTCACTTTCGCCGCGAGCTTACCTGCCGGTTTTGCGTCGTTGCAAAGATCCGGAAAGACAGTGCAGGAAGCCAGGTAGTTCACGTCGAGCCCCGACATCTCTTTCTGCAGGATAGGTCCGGCGGCGACATACCGAAAACCGAAGCCGTAGCGTACCGCGATGTCGACGTCCTCCGGCGTGGCGATGCCGCGTTCGATCAGCGACCACGCTTCGCGCATCAGCGCATGCTGCATGCGGTTGGCGAGGAATCCGGAGATGTCTTTCGCCACCATCACCGGCTTGCGATGCAGGCGTTGCATCAACTCGAACACTGACTGCGCCACGGTGGGATCGGTGGCGTCCGAACGCACCACTTCCACCAGCGGCACCATATGCGCGGGCATGAAGAAATGCAGGCCGAGCATGCGCCGGCCGGTCTTCAATCCGTCGGCAATGCGGCTGATCGGAAAGCTGGAGGAATTGCTGGTCAGCGCAACGTCGGCAGGCGCGAGCGCTTCGAGTTCGGCAAAGATGCGCTGCTTGAGCGGCAAATCTTCGTTGACGGATTCGACCACGATACCGGCTTGCCGCCACGGCACATCGCGCAGCGCATCGTGCAGCGAGACATCGGGCCGAACGCCACCGAGTTCCGCGACCGATCGGGCGAAGCGTTCCGGTAGCGAATCGCGCGTCTTGCCCGGCCGCTGCACGATGTCCACCCCCATGCCGTCGGCCGCGAAAATCGCCGCCACGTCGGCGCCCATGGTTCCGCCGCCAATGATCACGGCTCGTTTATTCGGTACCACTCTTTTCTCCCGGCTTAGGCCTCGGACGCCGCATTATAGAAGGAGTGGGAATGCTAGACTTCGCGCCTTCAATTTTTCGCGGACCGCCATGCCCTTTCCGTCAGAAACTTTGGTTGCCGTGCCGCTGATCGGGCTGCTGGCCTACCTCATTCTCGGCATTTCCGGTTTCGGCTCGGCCTTGGTCACCACTTCGCTGCTAGTTCACTTTCTGCCCCTGCAGACCGTGGTACCGCTCGTCGTGATGGTGGATTTTCTGGCCACCGTCTCCAATGGCGTGAGGTTTCGCGAACATGTCGAGGTGGCTGAGCTGAAACTGCTGATCCCTGCGGTCATCATCGGCATCCTGTCCGGCGTGACGCTGCTGACCACGTTGCCGAAGCACGCCGCGTTGCTGTTGCTCGGTGGCTTTGTCACGGGTTACGGCGTATACCGGCTGGTGACCAGGCCAGCGGCCAAACCGGTGTCGCGGCCACGGGGTCGCGGCCCAGCGAGTACAGGGCGTCGATCTGCTCCGACACCACCATCGTTCCCAGCTCGGCGGTGATGCGCGCGCCCACGCGGCCGATGACCACGATCGCGGTGAGCACGGGCCCCAGCTCGAGGATCACGCTCGTGGTGACGATGCTGCCCAGGACGTACAGCGGCACGGAGCCGGTGAACTGGTATCCGCCCTGCTGGGAGGTGACGAAGCCG
>JANOGH010000386.1:0-3042 GCA_031414075.1 Betaproteobacteria bacterium
GAGCTCAACCCGCACTTCCCAGAGAGTCGCCGACCAGATCTGGCCATTGACGTGTTCGTCCCTGCGCGGCCGGAAACTCCTGTAGGTATGCGCGCCGTCGACACGGCGCAGGCAAGGCGGATCGTCGCCACTGTCCAGTCCGGACAGCAGGCCATCCCAGCTCATGACTGAATTCCGGTAACGCGGGGGTTTGCGCGATTCGAAGAAACTCGCGGCAAAGTAGTCGCCGAAGCCCTCGCCCATCGCGGCGGCTTCGGCCGACTGGCCGAAGTCGGGGCAGATCGCATCCTGGATGGCATGGCCGAGTTCATGCAGGATGGTCTCCGCATCCTCGGCGTCGTCTATGTCGCCGGTACCGAAGGTGAGCATGCGATCGACCGGGCTGTACCAGGAGTTGTCGTCGCGAGTGCCATTGACATTTGCCTTGACCGGCTCGCGGAAGATGGCTCGCGCGCCGTTGTAGCCGAGCTGCTCCAGATAGCGCAACGCCGAGTCGACATGGTAATAGACCATCACTTCTTCGAAACCGTGTTCGTGCGAGTGCAACGAGAACCGCAGATCCGGCATTCTTACACGCATATCGCGCGTCGGCGCGGTCGTGACTTTTTCCCCGGAGAGCGTGCCGCCTCCATCCAGGCCTTCGAGGATAACCTCGCGGTAGGCGACCGGTGGCGGACGGCGTGGCTTCTTCTTCTCGTTGAGCAGCAGCGCATGGTCGCCGAGAGCGGTGACCGGACTCGGATCGAACACCTGGGCGCGTCCGCGCACGGCCTCGGCCAGGTTGTCGACCTTGTTAAGGATGGCGCCGTTGAGGGCGCTCAGATAGACAATCCATTCCTCTCGCGGCGAAGCGCGTGTCAGCCGCACCTTCCATGCCGGCACCAATTCATTTTCGCGGGGGAACCACAGCCTTTCCGTCTCGCGCACGTCGCTGGGACGGTCGCGCTTGGGCAGGGACCGGCGCGCGCGGCGCACGGCCTCGTCGCGGCCTATTTTCTGCACGAATCTTCCGGGCAGCAGGCGCGGCGGCACCGAACGGTTCTTGGAGAGATACACGCGCCCGGAACGATCCATGTGCACCGTCACATAGCCGCGGTGCACGCGATGGCGGTCGTGAACCTGCCGGAAGATGACGTGCGTGGCGCCCAGGCTGCGAATCACGCGCTGCACAGCGAGTTCGCTGACACCCTTCTCGAGCTTGAACAGCGCCGCGTTGGCCACCACAAAATCACGCGCGATGCTCTCAGGTGAACCGCCCCGGGCCGTCGTCCGGAAATTCCAGATCTCCTTCGGCGTGCCGTAATACCTGCCCGCGATGGGATTGTAGTGCCCACGCTTCAGACGCAGGCCGGTGCTGTTTTTATCGGACATGTCGTTTCCAACATTGAAGAGACTCTTGCTTCTGGTCGAGGTCTGGGCGAGACTGCCGCGACTGTTGTTGCGGGTGTCTGGCGTACGTGATTACGGCCGCGCCTTTGCGTCCATGATCAAATTCGATCCTGCAGGTCCGAAGCCACCGCACAGCATGAAAAAAGCGGCGGCGCGAGAAAAGGGGAAAGCAGAATGAAACGGGGAGACCTTTGGTTTGCGGCACTTTGCCTCGTAAATTTTTCAACGGTTGCGGCCCAGGACGTGCCGGATATTGCCATATTCAGTTTTGAGGATATATCGTGCGCTGCGTGGACACGCTCCCGGGGCGACGAATTTCTGCGTACTCAATATGGGACCTGGTTCCGCGGATTCGTCTCCGGATACAACTTCGGCAACCCGGCCAATCAGGTTCACTTGGGCGTCATGCCGGACCCGGCTGCCGTCGAGCGCTATGTAGACAAATTTTGCCGGGACAATCCGCTCCTTTCCTTCGTGGCGGCTGCGGTTCCCCTGGTGCAGGAAATCCGCGAGTTCCGCGTTCCCATCCCTGAACGAAAGCCGTAAGCCGCCGCCCGCCTGGTCAGGACACGCTTGCGGTCCGCCGCTGCTTGGCGGCAGACCAGCGCTCGAGTTTCTCCCTCGCGCCGTTGACCGCCGGATCCATTGCGCGGTCGTGGTCCGGCGTCTTCGCCGTAAGCTCGATCACGTAGCCGTTCGGATCGCGGAAATAGATGGAGTGAATGAATCCGTGGTCGGAGACGCCCCGGGTCTCGATGCCCGCCGCCTTGCCCTTGGCAAGCATATCCTGCAGCGTCTTCGGGTCGACCTCGAGGGCGATGTGCAGGTCGTAATCGTGCTGGACCTTGAACTCGAACGGCATGTCCGGGGCCTCGAAAAAGGCTAGATAGGAGCCGTCGCCGAGCTGATAGAACGTGTGCAGCGTTTCGGTCTTGCGACCGCTTTTCGATTCCTTTATTTCCAGGGTCCCGGCGAGCCGCAGTCCGAGGAAGTCCTCATAGAATTTGCGTGTCACTTCCGAATCGCGGCAGCGGTAAGCATTGTGGTGCAGGCGGCGAATCATCGGATCTCTCCCCAGTTGTCCAACAGACTCAGACGGCGACAAACGGCGTGTCCTTGATCGACGCGGCAAATCCGTCGCTCGCCTCGTGCACCTTGGCCCAGCTCTTGAGGCCTTTCATGTTGCGCAACCAGCGCTGCACGTTCGGATATGCCGAGTAGCTGCAGCGAATGAGGTCGCCCAACGCGACCATCTCCACGCCCAGGTAATCCGCCAGGGTAATCTGGTCACCACAAAGATAGGCCTTCTTCGGCCCGAGCAGATGCTCGTCGAGGATCTTCAGCCAGTCCTGCGATTTCTGCTTTCCCCAGGCCACCGTCCCGGACTGGATCTCGTCGCTGGGTCGCTTGTGATGAGGGAACAACTGCGAATAGACCAGTCCGTAGCCGAAATCCTTGTAAAAATTGGAATTGAACCAGTCCATTATTTCATTGATGCGCGCGCGCGCCTTGAGATCCTTCGGATAGGCCGGCGAATCGTTCTTGTCGGCGAGGTACTTCAGGATCGAGCTGCTCTCGGTGAGGCGGAAGTCGCCGTCATCGAGCACCGGCACCAGGTGGTTCGGGTTGATCGCCTCGTAGGGCGCCTGGTAG
>JANOGH010000387.1:0-25631 GCA_031414075.1 Betaproteobacteria bacterium
GTTCCGTACCGTGGGCCGCGATGATCAGCAGGGGCCCGCGATCGCCAGTTACCTGGTTTCCGAACACAAACCAAAGTCTGTGGCGGTGATCGACGATGCCACAGCCTATGGCGAGGGACTCGCGAACGAAGTCGAGAAAACATTGAAGGCATCCGGCGTCAACGTCCTGCCGCGCGAGAAAGGCACGCAGGAAACGCGCGACTGGAAAGCCATTCTGACCAAGCTCAAAGGCAAGCGTCCGGATGCGATTTTCTACGGCGGCATGGATTCCGGCGCCGGTCCGATGATGAAGCAGGGACGCGAGCTGGGGCTGAAGGCCGTGTTCTCGTTCGGCGACGGCGCCTGCACCGACAAGATGAAGGAGCTCGCCGGGTCCGCATCTGAAGGCTTGGTCTGCTCACAGGCCGGCATTCCGGTGCAGGCATCGAGCAAGGCATTCCTCGAAGCATTCAGGAAAAAATTCAATTCCGATCCGGTGATCTACGCGCCGTTTACCTACGACGCGACCAATCTGCTCATCGCTGCCATGCAAGCCGCCAATTCGACAGATCCGGCAAAGTATCTGCCGGAGCTTGCCAAGATCAAGTACGAAGGCGCGAGCGGCCACATCGAATTCGACGAGAAGGGTGACCGCAAGGATGCGGAGATGACGATCTTCACGATGAAGAACGGCACCATCACGCCGGTCGCCATCATCAAGGGCGGCAAGTCGGTCAAGTTCGAGGATTTCGTCAAAGGCGGAGCCGCAAAGTAGGCGGTGCGGTTGCTCCGATATGAAAACGGCACCTGCGGGTGCTGTTTTCTTTGGCGTGTCTTCGTCCCGTGCGCTACCCCGTCCGCACGGGACCCGCTAGCCATTGACTGACCAGGGCCCGACCGACCGTGGATATCTTCCTCCAGCAGCTCGTCAACGGTCTAACCCTGGGCAGCGTGTATGCCATCGTTGCGTTGGGATACACCATGGTCTACGGGATCGTTCAGCTGATCAATTTCGCCCATGGCGAAGTCGTGATGGTGGGCGCCATGGTTTCGCTGTCCGTGATCGCCGCCCTCGCCGGCACCGCGCTGCCGCCACTGGTGATCGTGTTCGCCGGCGTGCTCTGCGCGGTACCGGTCTGCATGGCGGTCGGTTTCACCATGGAGCGCATCGCTTATCGACCACTGCGCGGTGCGCCGCGGCTCGCGCCGCTGATTACGGCGATCGGCATCTCGATCATCCTGCAGCAAGTTGCGATGATCATCTGGAGCCGCAATCCGCTGGGCTTCCCGCAGATCATCGGCAATCCGGTATTCGAGCTTGCCGGCGCAACGATCAGCGCGGTACAGATCGCAATCATCCTCGGCTCGTTGCTGATGATGGCCGGCCTGACGCTGCTGGTCTATCGCACGCGTCTTGGTGTCGCCATGCGCGCCACCTCCGAGAATCCGCAGATCGCCGGATTGATGGGCATCAACGTCAATCGCGTGATTTCCGCCACGTTTGTAATCGGTGCCGGACTCGGTGCGGTCGCCGGAGTCATGGTCGGGACTTACTACGGCATCGCGCACTACACCATGGGCGCGCTGCTCGGCATGAAAGCGTTCTCCGCCGCCGTGCTCGGCGGCATCGGCAACCTCGCAGGTGCGATGCTCGGCGGCGTGCTGCTTGGCGTGGTCGAGGCGCTCGGTGCGGGCTACATCGGTGAAATCATGGACTTGTGCCACCTGTCGGGAATCTCCGACGCACTCGCCGCGCGTTGCGCGCGGGACCACCACTTCGTGCTGTTCGGCAGCAACTACCAGGACGTCTTCGCGTTCATGGTCCTGATTGCCGTGCTGATATTCCGGCCCTCGGGCCTGCTGGGCGAGCGCGTCTCGGAGCGGGCCTGACGCATGCAGAACTGGATCGAGCGCCTCGAACACCTGCGTGCGCACCGTGCCGCGCCGTGGCTGGGCATTGCGCTCGTCGTTGTAACCCTGATGATACTGCCGTTCGCACTCGCGTCGGTGGGCACGGCGTGGGTGCGCATCACGAATCTCGCGATCCTGTTCGCGCTGCTTTCACTCGGGCTGAACATTGTGGTCGGCTTTGCCGGCCTGCTCGATCTCGGCTACATCGCGTTCTACGCGGTCGGCGCGTATTGCTACGCCCTGCTGGCTTCGCCTCACTTTGGATTGCATCTGCCGTTCTGGGTCATTCTGCCGATCAGTGCTGCGGTGGCCTGCGTGTTCGGCGTGCTGCTCGGCGCACCGACGCTCAAATTGCGCGGAGACTACCTGGCGATCGTCACGCTTGGATTCGGCGAAATCGTGCGCATCTTCCTGAATAACCTCTCGCAGCCGATCAATATCACGAACGGTCCCCAGGGCGTTACGCTGATCGATCCGTTCAGGATCGGGAAAGTGGATTTCAGCCGCACCGACAGCCTGCTGGGTCTCGCCTTCAGCGGGCCGATCAAGTATTACTATTTGTTGTTGGCCGTGCTGGTCCTGGCGATCATCGTCAATCTGCGCCTGCAGAATTCCCGTGTCGGGCGCGCCTGGGTTGCGATCCGGGAAGACGAGGTCGCCGCGCAGGCGATGGGAATCAACACGCGCAACGTAAAACTGCTGGCATTCGCCATGGGCGCCGGCTTCGGTGGTGTAGCCGGCGGAATTTTCTCGGCGACCCAGGGTTTCATCAGTCCCGAGAGCTTTGTCTTCGTCGAATCCATCATGGTGCTGTCCATGGTCGTACTCGGTGGAATGGGCAATATCTGGGGGGTGGTGCTCGGCGCGATCCTGCTGTCTTTTGTGCCGGAGATCCTGCGCTACACGGTGGAGCCGGCGCAGAAAGCGGTGTTTGGCCGCCTGCTGATCGAACCGGAAGTCATTCGCATGCTCCTGTTCGGCCTGGCGCTGGTACTCATGATGCTCTACCGCCCGGCGGGTCTGTGGCCTTCGAAGCGACGCAAGCGCGAGTTCGCGGAGACGGACCCAGGCTGATGCAAGCCGCGGTGCTGCTCGAGTTCCGTCACATCGAAAAGCGCTTCGGCGGGCTGACTGCGCTCGCCGATGTCTCGCTGACCATCAACCATCGGGAAATTTATGGCCTGATCGGACCGAACGGCGCCGGCAAGACCACGTTGTTCAATGTGCTGACCGGGCTCTATGTGCCTGACCGCGGTCAGTTCGAATTCGACGGCGCGAGCCTGGTCGGTCTCAAACCTTATCGCGTCGCCGAATCCGGCATCGCGCGGACTTTCCAGAACATCCGCATGTTCGGCAACATGACCGTCATCGAAAATGTGATGGTCGGACGGCATGTGCGTACGCATGCAGGCGCGATCGGCGCGATCCTGCGCACGCGCCGCGCGCGAGACGAGGAAGTGGCAATCCGCCACCGTTCCAGGGAGCTGCTCAACTATGTCGGAATAAGCCAACACGCCAGCGCGCTCTCGCGGAATCTCTCTTATGGTGATCAGCGGCGTCTGGAAATCGCGCGCGCTCTCGCGACGGAACCGAAGCTGCTGGCACTCGACGAGCCGGCGGCGGGAATGAACGCGACCGAGACGACGGAACTGCGCCGGCTCCTGGAAAAAATACGCGATGATGGCGTAACCATTTTGCTGATCGAACATGATGTCAAGCTGGTAATGGGCCTTTGCGACCGCGTCGCCGTTCTCGATTACGGCAGGAAGATCGCCGAAGGCGAGCCGGCGCGGGTGCAGAAAGATCCCGAAGTCATCCGCGCCTATCTCGGCGGAGCGCTGCCGTGACCGCGCTGCTCGACGTGAAAGCACTCAAGGTCGCGTACGGCGGGATCAACGCAGTCAAGGGCATCGACCTCACCGTTGGCGAGGGCGAAATGGTCGCGCTGATCGGCGCCAACGGCGCCGGCAAGACCACCACGCTGAAGGCGATTTGCGGCTTGTTGCATCACCATGGGGTGGTGAAGTTGCGAGGCGAGAACGTGGGCAGCTTATCGTCCTATCAGCTGGTCGAACGCGGATTGGCGCTGGTCCCCGAGGGCCGCGGCATATTCGGGCGGCTGACGGTGCGCGAGAATCTGCAGATGGGCGCCTACATACGCAACGACAAGGCCGAGATACGTGTGGATATGGAGCGCATATATGCGCTCTTTCCGCGCCTCGCGGAACGACGCAATCAGACCGGTGGCACCTTGTCCGGAGGCGAGCAGCAGATGCTGGCGATCGGCCGGGCGCTGATGTGCCGGCCCAAGCTACTGCTGCTCGATGAGCCGAGTATGGGCCTGGCCCCGCTGATGGTTGAGAAAATTTTTGCTACAGTGCGTAGCGTGTCGAAGGAGGGCGTCACGGTATTGCTGGTCGAGCAGAACGCCAAGCTGGCACTGGAGGTGAGCCATCGCGGCTATGTGATGGAAAGCGGCCTGATCACGCTGGCCGATGGCGCGCGCGCATTACTCGAAAATCCGCTCGTCAGAAAAGCCTATCTGGGCGAGTGAAGGCCCTCTGTTTTTTTTCAACAACGAGGTCGGATATGCTCACCGGATTGGTTCGAGACAGGATGTCGGCGCTCGGCGGCAGTGTCGAAACCTGTTTCCGCTTGAACTTCGCTGACGGTTCCAACTACCAGAACCGGGAAGGTGCGCCGGCATTCACCATCACCATCCGGCGCCCGCGTGCGCAGTGGCGCATTCTGCTGTTCGGCCACATCGGGCTTATGGAGTCCTACTTCGACGGTGACGTCGATGTAGACGGCAATCTCGGCTCGGCGTTCAAGGTCGCGTTCGAGAGCGGATTCGAGCGCAACCCGAATGCACTGATCGGTCTGCGCAATCGCTGGCACGAGCTGCGCTTTTCCAATCGCAGCATCGCCCAGGCCAGGGCCAATGCCAGATTTCACTATGCCATCGGCTCCGAGTTCTATCGCTATTGGCTCGATACCCCGCTGATGATGTACACCTGCGGTTACTGGAAGGAAGGTACGACATCCGTCGATGAAGCCCAGGTCAACAAAGTCGACCACGTCTGTCGCAAGATAATGCTCTCCCGCGGCGAAAGCGTGATCGATATCGGCTGCGGCTTCGGCGGATTCATGTTCCATGCGCATGAACGCTACGGCGCAATCCCCCATGGCCTGAACACCACGCCGGAACAGGTAACGGCGGTCCAGGAAGAAATCCGCAAACGTGGCCTCGAAGGCAGGATGGAAGTCAGGTTGGCCGATTTCCGCGAAGTCGACCGGCAGTACGACAAGGTGGTTTCAATCGGCGTGCTCGAACATGCCGGGCGCGACCAACTCGCGGAGGTCGTAAAGGCGCACGCCGATTTCCTCAAGCCGGGCGGCCTAGGGATGCTGCATTTCATCGGTCACTTCGGCGTGCGCGATACCGAGTTCTACATCCGCGAGCACGTATTCCCCGGGGGCTGGATCCCGAGTCTTGCGCAGACTATTGCGGAGATGGAGCGGTGCGGGCTGGAAATCGTGGACATCGAGAATCTGCGGCGCCACTATGCGCCGACGCTGGATGCCTGGGCGGACCGCTTCGATCGCAACTGGGAGCATATCCGCGCGCTTGACCCTGGTCGGTTCGACGAGAAGTTCCGGCGTGTGTGGCGGACTTACCTCATTTCCTGCGCGGAAATGTTCCGTTCCCCTGCGGGCAGAACGCACCTGTTCCAAATCGTGTTCAGCAAAGGCAACGTCACCAAGGACACCTATCCGATGAGCCGTAGCTTCCTCTACGAGCGGACCTAACATTGGCTTCGAAAGCGCGAAAAGCGGACACTTACGCAGCGCGCCGGGAAAGACTGGCGCAGCAGCTGCACGCCGCCACCGGGCAGGTCGCGCTCAGGAAAAAAAGCTCCAACCTGTTCCGCGACCGCGATCGCGCCAGCACGCCGCGGCTCGACGTGCACGATTTCAATCATGTCCTGCAAGTCGATCCGCACGCCGGTTGGGCGGACGCGGAAGGCATGACATCCTACGAGACGCTGGTGCTGGCCACGCTGGCGTGCGGCACGATGCCGGCCGTGGTGCCACAGCTGAAAACCATCACGCTGGGCGGTGCGGTGGCCGGTGTCGGCATCGAGGCAACATCCTTCCGCCGCGGACTGGTGCACCAGGGCGTCCTCGAAATGGATATCCTTGCCGGCGACGGCAAGATCTATCTGTGCACGCCGCAGAACGAGCATCGCGACCTGTTTTTCGGGTTTCCGAACTCCTACGGCACGCTGGGCTACGCATTGCGGGTGCGTACCAGGACGATTCCCGTGAAGAAGTTCGTGCGCATCATGCACTCCCGCTTCCGGGATCCGTCCGAGTACTTCCGCGGCCTGCAGGGGCTTTGCGATTCCGGTGCCGATTTCGTCGATGGCGTCGTATTCGGCCCCGGCGATTATTTTCTGACCACGGGAACATTCGTCGACCATGCGCCTTTCGTCAGCGATTACACGTTCGAGCACATCTACTACCGTTCTATTCGGCATAAGGAGATGGACTATCTCACCGCGCACGATTTCCTCTGGCGCTGGGATACCGACTGGTTCTGGTGCTCGAAGAATTTCGGCGTGCAGAATCCGCTGGTGCGGCGGCTGGCCGGCACGGCGCGTCTCAACTCGCGCACCTATACCCGGGTGATGCGCTGGAACACGCGGTGGAAACTCTCGCAACGCCTCGGCGCCCTGTTCGGCGTGCACCGCGAGTCGGTCATTCAGGACGTCGACATTCCGATTGAGCGAGCGGCTGAATTCCTGGATTTCTTCCAAGGCGAGATCGGCATCCTGCCGATATGGATCTGCCCGATCCGCAGTCCCGATACACGGGCAATTTATCCCCTCTATCCGCTGAGCCCATCGACAACCTACGTGAATTTCGGATTCTGGGATGTCGTGAAATTGAAGAAGTCGCAACTCGCGGGACATTTCAACAGGCGCATCGAACGCAAGGTCGCCGAACTCGCCGGCATCAAGTCCTTGTACTCTGACAGCTACTACTCGCGCGAGAAATTCGATGGTATCTATGGCGGGGCCGCCTACCGGCAATTGAAGTCCCGGTACGACCCGCACAGCCGCCTGCACGACTTGTACGACAAGTGCGTGCTGCGCAAATAATTCCGAATCGCCCGGCGCGGGGATCGGCGCCCGTCACACCCAGTCGCGTGCAGTCAGGAAATCGGTGTAGAGCCTGGCTTCGGGTGTACCGGACTCGGGCTTCCAGTCGTAACGCCATTTCACGAGCGGCGGCAGCGACATGAGAATGGACTCCGTGCGGCCGCCGGACTGCAGGCCGAACAGCGTGCCGCGATCATAGACCAGGTTGAATTCGACGTAACGGCCGCGCCGGTAGGCCTGGAAATCGCGCTCGACTTCGCCGAAAGGCAGATCCTTGCGGCGTTCCACGATCGGCACATAAGCGTCTATCAGGTGATCGCCTACGCTGCGGACCAGCGCGAAGCAGGTATCGAAATCGGGTGCTGACAGGTCATCGAAAAAGATGCCGCCGATGCCGCGCGGCTCGTTGCGGTGTCTGAGATGGAAATATTCGTCGCACCATTTTTTGAATTTGGCGTGGGTTTCCGGCCCGAACGGGTCCAGGGCATCGCGACAGGTGCGGTGAAAATGCACGGCATCTTCCTCGAAGCCGTAATAAGGCGTCAGATCCATCCCTCCACCGAACCACGACACGGCCTCGGCGCCGGGCTGTTCGGCCACGAAGAAGCGCACGTTCATGTGCACCGTCGGTACGTACGGATTGCGCGGGTGCAGAACCAGGGATACCCCCATGGCCTGGAACGAACGGCCCGCGAGATCGGGCCGGGTTGCAGTGGCCGATGCCGGCAGAGCGTTGCCGGTTACGTGGGAGAAATTGACCCCGCCGCGTTCGAACAGGCCGCCGTCCTCGATCAGGCAGCTGATCCCGCCGCCGCCTTCCGGACGGGTCCACTCGTCCCGGCGGAAACTGTTGCCGTCGAGCGCTTCGAGCCTGCCGACGATCCACCCCTGCAGACCTTCCAGATAATCCTTGACGATCTGGCTGTCCATGGCGTTACAACGTGCTCCTTTTCGCGCCAATTGCACGAAAGCCGATGTCACGACGCATCTGGCTTCCGGCAAAGTGGATGCCCTCGGCGACTGCATAAGCCCGGCGTTGCGCCACGCGCACAGTCTCGCCGAGTGCAGTCACACACAACACGCGCCCGCCGCTCGTCAGCACTTTGCCGTCGCGCAGTGTTGTCCCGGCGTGAAAGACATGAAAGTCTTCCCCGTCGCGCGGCAGACCGGTGATCTCGTCGCCCTTGCGAGGGTTCTCCGGATAACCCTCGGCAGCCATGACGGCGCCGAGGGCGACACGGCGATCCCACTCGGCGTCCACGGTGTCGAGGGTGCCATTGACGGCATGTTCGATCAGAGTGAACAAATCGCTCTTCAGCCGCATCATGATCGGCTGGGTTTCCGGATCGCCCATGCGACAGTTGAATTCAAGCGTCCTGGCCGTGCCATCGGGCCGGATCATCAGGCCGGCATAGAGAAACCCGGTATAGGGGTTGCCGTCCATTTCCATGCCGTGAATCACCGGCTGGATCACTTCACGCATCACGCGGGCATGGATGGCCGGTGTTAGCACGGGCGCCGGCGAGTAGGCGCCCATGCCACCCGTGTTCGGGCCACTGTCCCCATCCTGCAAGCGCTTGTGGTCCTGACTGGAGGCAAGAGGCAGCACGTGCTTGCCATCGGCCATGACGATAAAGCTCACCTCTTCGCCGCCCAGGAACTCCTCGACGACGACACGCGCGCCGGCTGCTCCCATCTTGTTGTCGATCAGCATCATGTCGATCGCGGCATGGGCTTCCTCCAGCGTCATCGCCACCACCACACCTTTGCCTGCCGCCAGTCCATCGGCCTTGACGACGATCGGCGCGCCCTGCTTCACCACGTAATCGTGAGCCGCCTTTGCATCGGTGAAGGTTGAATACGCAGCAGTCGGAATGCCGTGCCTCATCATGAACGCCTTGGCGAAATCCTTGGAGGCTTCGAGTTGTGCCGCCGCGCGCGTGGGTCCGAAAATCCTGAGTTCCGCGGCGCGAAACGCATCGACTATGCCGGCTGACAGCGGCGCCTCCGGGCCGACCACTGTGAGCGCGATCGATTCCTTGCGGGCGAAATCGACCAGGTCAGGAATCGCCGTCAGCGGCAGATTGAACAATCCGTCTTCACGTGCGGTACCGGCGTTTCCCGGCGCGACGTATACGCGACCTACACGTGACGATTTCGCCAGGCGCCAGGCCAGTGCATGTTCGCGACCGCCGCTGCCGACTACCAGTACGTTCATTGGTTAGGTCCAATCGAAGTTCGGCCGCCAAGGCGCCAAGAGCGCCAAGAAAAAAAGGAAGACGATACGGAAGCGCAACGGCGACATCGATGCCAAGCATTACAAGGAATCTTCATAGTAGAGAGTATCGCCCCTTGTTTATCGTGTGCTCTCGGCTTTTCCTTGACGCTCTTGGCGTCTTGGCGGCAAAGATATCTCTAATGCCGGAAATGGCGCACGCCGGTCAAGACCATGGCGACGCCATGCTCGTCGGCGGCGGCGATCACTTCATCATCACGCACGCTGCCGCCGGGCTGAATGATGGCGGCTGCGCCTGCCTTCGCCACCACATCGACGCCGTCGCGGAACGGAAAGAAGGCGTCGGAAGCGACCACCGAACCCTTGAGCGACAGCCCGGCATTCTCTGCCTTGATCGATGCGATGCGCGCGCTGTCCACGCGGCTCATCTGTCCGGCCCCGACGCCGAGCGTCATGCCATCGCCACAGAATACGATGGCGTTGGACTTGACGAATTTCGCCACCCTCCAGGCAAACAGCAGGTCCGAGATTTGCCGGGGAGCGGGTTGCGTCTTGGTTACGATACGCATATCGGAAATCCGGACGTTCATCGCGTCGGGTGTCTGCACCAGCAGGCCGCCGCCGACGCGTTTGGTGTCGTACCGGTTGGCGCCGTTCCCGATCGGCACTTCGAGGACCCGCACATTGGTTTTTTTGGCCAGCGCCGCCGCCGCATTCGCGGCGATGCGCGGCGCAATCAGGACTTCCATGAATTGCTGCGACACCGCTTCGGCCGTTTCCAGATCGATCTCGCGATTGAAGGCGATGATGCCCCCAAACGCGGAAGTCGGGTCGGTTTTGAATGCCAGGCGATAGGCTTGCGCCGTACCGTCGGCGACCGCAACCCCGCAAGGATTGGCGTGTTTGATGATGACGCAGGCCGGTTGTTCGAATGTCTTCACGCATTCCCACGCGGCATCCGCGTCGGCAATGTTGTTGTAAGACAGTTCCTTGCCCTGCAATTGCCGGTAGTTGCTGAGTGCGCCCGGCACGGCATCCAGGTCGCGGTAGAACGCCGCCCGCTGATGAGGATTCTCGCCGTAGCGCAGATCCTGGATCTTGGCGAAGCTCATGTTGATCTGTCCGGGAAAGGCATGGCGGGCGCCGTTCATGTCGGTAGCGGTCAGATAGTCGCTGATTGCGCCGTCGTAGGCCGCCGTGTGCGAAAAGGCCTTCCTGGCCAGCCGATAACGGGTTTCGACGCTGATCGCGCCGTTGGCCGTCTGCATTTCCGCTATGAGCGCAGGGTAGTCGTCGGGATCCGTTACGATCACCACGTGCTGCCAGTTCTTCGCCGCCGCCCGCACCATCGTCGGGCCACCGATGTCTATGTTCTCGATCGCTTCCTCCAGCGTGCAGCCGGCTCCGGATATCGTCTGCACGAACGGATAGAGATTGACGATCACCAGATCGATGGTTGGGATGTCCGCGCCGGTCATGGCCTGCATATGCGCGGGCAGATCGCGACGCGCAAGGATGCCGGCGTGCACTTTCGGATGCAGCGTCTTCACCCGACCGTCAAGCATTTCCGGGAAACCGGTGTAGTCGCCGATTTCGACGACCGGAACTCCCGCCTCGCGCAGCAGCCTGGCGGTTCCACCGGTAGACAGGATGCCGATTCCGCCCGCGTGCAGGACGCGGGCGAGTTCCACAGCGCCGCTTTTATCGGACACGCTGATCAGTGCTTGTCGTTTGTTCATGGAACGCGTTCAAAAAATAAACCGCCCGTCGGCGACGGACGGGCGGGCGTCTGGTGAGGTATCGGCGTTCTATTTGATGCCGTAATCCTTCATTTTCTTGCGCAGAGTATTGCGGTTCACGCCAAGCAACTGCGCCGCCTGCGTCTGGTTGCCGGAGACCCGGTGCAGCACGATTTCCAGCAGCGGCTTCTCGACCGAATTCATCACCATGTCGTAAATGGCGCAAGGCCGTTCGCCGTCCAGATCCTTGAAGTAACCATCCATTGCTTTGCGCACGCAGCGGGCGATTTCGCTTTCGTTGATCATGCCGCAATTTCCTCGATATAGGTCAGGCGATCCCCGCACGCTGCCAGACCGGCAAGATGGATTTCCACGGCAGCGAGTTGCTGTCGTGCTGTTTCCAGCCTGTTCATACTCTGGCGGAATTCGAAAGCACCGGCAAGTCCCCTGACATACCAGCCGATGTGCTTGCGCGCGACGCGAACGCCACCCTGTTCCCCGTAGAGCGCGTAGAGATCATGCAAATGCTGGATGAGTACCTCGCGGATTTCCGTGATCTGCGGCGCGGGAAGATGCCTGCCGCTCGTCAGATAATGCTGGATCTCGCGAAAAATCCAGGGCCGACCCTGCGCTGCGCGGCCTATCATGAGCGCGTCCGCCCCGGTGCGACGCAACACATCGCGAGCTTTCTCCGGGGAATCGATGTCGCCATTGGCGATGATGGGAATGCCGATGCGCGATTTCACTTCGGCGATGGTGTTGTATTCCGCATCACCGATGAAAGCGCAGGCGCGGGTGCGCCCGTGAATGGATAATGCCTTGATTCCGGCGGATTGTGCGATCAGCGCCACGCGCACGGCATTGCGGTTCTGCGGATTCCAGCCGGTGCGGATTTTCAGGGTGACCGGAATGCTGACCGCCGCTACCACGGCATCGAGAATCCGGCCGACCAGCGGCTCGTTCTGCAGCAGGGCTGATCCGGCGGCAACGCTGCAGACCTTCTTGGCCGGGCAGCCCATGTTGATATCGATGATCTGCGCCCCGCGATCCACGTTGTAACGTGCTGCTTCAGCCATCGCCGCCGGATCGGCGCCGGCAATCTGCACCGTAATGGGATCGACTTCGCCCTCATGATCGGCACGTCGCCGGGATTTCGGCGAATTCCAGAGCTGCGCATTCGACGAAAGCATTTCCGACACTGCCATGCCGGCCCCCATCGCCTTGCACAATTGCCGGAACGGCCGATCGGTCACCCCGGCCATGGGTGCGACGATCAGATTGTTCCTGAGGACGTGCGGACCGATCTGCATTTCGGTGCCGGGGCGAAAAAGTGGAGTGTCATTCTAGCGCAAAGGATGCTGCCTGGAGAATGCGAAACAGCGCTTGTTAGCGCGATGCGCCGAAAATCATGTGCCGCATGAAGGCGCGTTTGGCTGGCGGAACGAGATCCAGCAGCGCCAGTGCGGCTCCGCGCGTGGCTCGCAGCGGCGCAAAATCATTGGAGAAAATCTTGACCAGCGAATGGGTCAGCGCAATGCCTCGCAGACGATCCGGACGGCGCGTGGTTCGATAACTCGACAGACATTCGTCCGCTCCGGGATCGCGCCCTGCGTGCAGCAGTAAAGTTTCGCCGAGTTCCCATGCATCGCGCAAACCCAGGTTGAATCCCTGGCCGGCGATCGGGTGCAGTGCCTGCGCGGCATTGCCGAGCATGACCGCGCGTGGCAAGACCGGATCGGCCGCGTAGCGCAGTATCAGCGGAAAGCGTGCCCGTGTTTCTATGGAAACGAAGCGCCCGGCGCGATCTCCGAAATGGCGTTGCAATTCTTCCAGGAAACCGGGAGCCGGAAGCCCCATCAGTCCATTCGCAGCTGCGGGCGTCGCGGTCCACACCAGCGCGTAGCGGTCTTCGAACGGCAGCAAGGCGATCGGGCCGTCCGGCGTGAAACGCTCGAAGGCCTTGCGCCCATGCGGTCGCGAAATTTCGACCAAGCCGACGACGGCATCCTGACCATACTCGCGTACCTTCACGGCCGCGCCAGCGCGCAATCCGGCGCTGGCACCGCCGTCAGCAATGACCAGGAGGCGCGCCTCCGCCGAGTGCATGATTCCCTGCGCGCGATAGCCAATGCGGACGGCCTCGGCTGTCGGGTCCATGCCGAGAACTTCGGCACCGGCCATCAATGTTGTGTGCTCCGACCCGAGGGCTTTGCCGAAAGCCTGCTGCAATCGGGCATAGCCCACGACATAACCCAGCGCCGGCAATCCCACCTCGTCGGCGCTAAGCAGCGTGCGGCCAAAACCGCCGCGCTGGGAAATATGGATCGACTCGATCGGCGTGACGGGCTCAATCTGTGACCAGACGCCGAGCCGTTCGAGAATCAGGCGGCTGCCGTAGGACATGGCCAGGGTGCGCGCATCGCTGCTGTCGCCCGCATCGGGCCGCGCTTCGAGCACCAGCACGGTCAGTCCGCTGTCCTGCAGCGCGATCGCCAGCGCGACGCCAATCGGGCCGCCACCGACGATCACGACGTCGTAAGCATGCTTGCTCAAGACCGGAGTCCGACGGGCGCAACGAGTCGAAGGATGGACATGAAGCGTTGCGGGCTCAGTTGCCCATCAGTACTTCGATGTCATCGATGCTCTTCGGGGCGGCCGCGGTAATGATCTCGCAGCCGGAGTCGGTCACCAGCGCGTCGTCCTCGATGCGCACGCCGATATTCCAGAATTTCTCCGGGACGCCTTCGCCGGGGCGTACGTAGCAGCCCGGCTCGACCGTCAGCACCATGCCCGGCTTGAGCGCGAGCCAGACGCCGTTGCGCTTGTAGTCGCCGGCATCATGGACATCCATGCCCAGCCAGTGTCCGGTGCGGTGCTTGTAGAAGCGCCGATAGTCGCCGGACTCGATCACGCCGTCCATGCTGCCTTGGCATAACCCGAGGTCTACCATGCCTTGCGCCAATACCTTGACCGCCGCATCGTGCGGCGCTTCCCATTCATTGCCGGGCTTCACCTGCGCAATCGCCGCTGCCTGGGCCGACAACACGAGTTCGTAGATGTCGCGTTGCGGCCCGGAGAACTTGCCGCTCACCGGAAACGTTCGCGTAATGTCCGAAGCATAGCCGTCGAGCTCGCACCCCGCGTCGATCAACACCACTTCTCCGTCCTTGAGCACGGCATCGTTCTGCACGTAGTGCAGCACGCAGGAGTTCGCTCCGCCGGCTACGATCGGCGTGTAGGCCGGCGCCTGCGCGCCCTGCCGGCGAAATTCGTGAATTAATTCAGCTTCCAGTTCATATTCGCGCAAGCCGGGGCGGGCCGCACGCATGGCCCGGCGATGGGCTTCCGACGATATGACAGCAGCCCGCCTCATGATGCCGATTTCCTGCTCGTCCTTGATCAGGCGCATGTCATCGAGGAAGCGGCGGACATCGTGAATCTCACCCGGCGCACCCACGCCGGTTCGGACTTGCGCGCGCACCCTGTTGATCCATCCGATCACCTGGCGGTCCCAGTCCGGGTCCGCGCCGACATCGCAGAACACAGCGGACTGATTGGCGAGCAGTCGCGGCAACTGCTCATCAAGCCTGCCAATGGGATGGGCCTCATCGAATCCGAAAGCCTGTTGCGCTTTTTCGGGGCCAAAGCGAAATCCGTCCCAGATCTCGCGCTCGACGTCCTTTTCGCGGCAGAACAGGATGCTTTTCGGGTTTTTTCCGGCCAAAAGCAACAGCACCGCTCCCGGTTCAGGAAAGCCCGTGAGGTAATGGAAATAGCTGTCGAAGCGAAACGGATAAGAGGAATCGCGATTGCGCAGCCGCTCCGGCGCGGTGCGTACTACCGCGATGCCGTCCTCCATCAATGCAGCCAACCGGGCGCGGCGACCGGCATACAGGGCGGGTTCGATCATGTGGCGGAAATCCAGGGGATGCAGTAGTCGAAGTATACGGCCTGTGCAATGGCAGACCGGCCAGCATGCGGATCAGCTGCCGGATGCGCGCCGCAGCCTCGCCTCGATATCGGCAAGGCGCTGCGGCGTCCCGACATCGTCCCATTCACCGCGAAAATGTTCGCCGGTGACCTTGCCGAGGGCCATCTGTTCGCGCAGCAACGGCGCCAGCGGGTGCTTGGTTCCGGGCGCGACTGGATCGAACAGGGCCGTTCGATACGCGCCGATGCCGCTGAACGTGAGCAGATCTTTTCCACCGGCGCGCACCAGATTGCCTTCGAGGCAAAAATCACCGCTTGAGTGATGCGGCGGATTGTCGACCAGGACGACATGCGCAAGCGTTGCGTCCTGCATCTGCCGAATCGATCTAGCAAGGCGAACGTAGTCATATTCGCTATAGATGTCGGCATTGACAACGGCAAAGACCTCTTCGCGCAGCAGGGACAGAGCCTTGCGGATTCCCCCCGCCGTCTCCAGCGCCGGTGCTTCCGGCGAAAAACAGATCGCGAGATTCCAGCGACTGCCGTCGCCCACAGCAGATTCGATTTGCTCGCCCAGATGCGCGTGGTTGATCACGACCGAGCGGAATCCGGCGTCCGCCAGTTTCTCCAGGTGTCGGAAGATGAGTGGCTTGCCGCCGACCGCCAGCATGGACTTGGGTGTGTGGTCGGTCAGTGGCCGCATGCGCTCGCCGCGGCCGGCGGCGAGAATCATCGCAACAGGAGAGGAAGACCGAGGCACGCGGATCAGAACGTGCAGCCGATCGCGGGTTTGCGGTCGGCGAATTGATCGAGCAGGTGCAGCAGCGGAAACAGGGACGCATAGCGCCCGGCCACTGCGCGCACATAGCCCAGGAAGCGCGGCGTGTCCTTTACATAGTCGGGCTTGCCGTCGCGGTGGCAGATGCGGGCGAAGATGCCGAGCACCTTGAGGTGACGCTGCAACCCCATCCACTCGAAGTCGCGATAGAACACGCCGAAATCGGCAGCGACGGGCAGCCTTGCCAGCTTGGCTTTCTCCCAATAGCGAATGGTCCAGTCGAGGATGCGTTGCTCGTCCCAGCTGATGAAGGCGTCCTTGAAAAGCGAAGCCAGGTCGTAGGAGATCGGCCCGTAAACCGCATCCTGAAAGTCGAGCACTCCCGGATTGGGTTCGGTCAGCATCAGGTTGCGCGGCATGTAATCGCGATGAACGAAGGTCCTGGGCTGTGCAAGGTTGCCGGCGAGAATCAGTCGGAACACCGTTTCCAGGGATTGGCGTTGCCGGGGATCGAGTTCGATGCCGAGGTGACGCCGCAGATACCACTCGGGGAACAGGTCGAGTTCGCGTCGCAGCAATGCTTCGTCGTACAGCGGCAGAACGGCTTCGCGGCTGGCGAGCTGCCAGCGGATCAGCGCATCGGTCGCATCGCCGAACAAACTGTCCGCGTTGTGATCATTGAGCGCGGCGAGATAAGTCGTCGAACCCAGGTCCGACAACAGCAGCAAACCCTGCGCGAGATCCTGTGCGAGTATGGCGGGAACATTGAGGCCTGCCGCCGCCATGAGGCCGGCGACGTGTACGAACGGGCGGCAATCTTCATGCTCGGGCGGCGCATCCATGACGATGAGCGTGGCGTCCGCCAGCGTGACGCGGAAATAGCGCCGGAAACTGGCGTCCGCGGAGGCTGGCGAGACAGAGAAGGCCCGTCCGGGAAGTTGCCGGATCAGCCAGTCGTTAACGAGCGCGTAGCGATCCAAGCTGCTTCGTTGCCTTGAGGGATGATTTGTGAGATTTTAGCACCTCGCCTCGATCAACAATCCGCATGCATCGTTCTCGCATCACATCTGCAGTCCTGTTGTTGATCTTGTTCGTCGCTTACGGCGTGCGCGCCGAAGAACGCGGCCTGAAACTGCGGATGCAACCGGAGCTGATTCCCTACGCGCTCGGTCGCGACGAACCTACCGACCTGTTCATTGATGCCGAATACGTCGAGGGTCATCAGGATCGGGAACTGGAGGCCGCAGGCAGCGTGCGTTTGCGAAAGCGGGGCGCAGCCGTGTTTTCCGATCAGCTGCACCTGTCCCCGGACCGGCAGCTTACTGCAACCGGCCACGTCCGTTTCGAAAAAGAAGGCACTGTCCTGACCGGTGAACAACTGGTTTACGACCTGAACAGCGACAGCGGATATATCGAGAAGCCCGCGTACAAGCTGCTGCGAAACGGCGCACGCGGCAATGCCGCCCGGCTGGTCGTGGAGAATCGCGACCTGATCAAGATCTACAAGGCCACCTATACCACTTGCGACGTCGGCGACGACGACTGGTTCATGCGCGCAGACCGGTTGGAGCTGGACCGGCTGCGGGATATCGGCGTGGCACGCGACGCGACCGTGGTATTCAAAGGCGTGCCAATACTGTATTCCCCCTATCTGGATTTCTCGCTGAGCGGTGGTCGAAAGTCCGGACTGCTGCCGCCGGTCATCGGCAGCACCACACAGAGCGGCTTCGAGTACATTCAGCCGTTCTACTGGAACATCGCGCCGAATCGCGACGCGACAATTGCACCGCGGCTGCTGGCCAAGCGCGGCGTGCTGATGGACGCGGGTTTCCGTTACCTGGAGCCTGACCTCGGAGGCGAGATGCGCGGCGAATACCTCCCCCATGATCGTGAGATAGAGCAGACGCGCTACGCGTATTCCTGGCAGCACCAGCAAAATTTCGGAAACGGTTTCTCCGGCGCGCTGAATCTGCAAGGCGTCTCGGATGACTCCTACTTCACGGACCTGAGCGACAAGATCTCCCTCACGTCGCTGACCAACCTGCCGCGGGAGGCGAGCCTGTTCTACAACGGAGACTGGTGGAACCTGAATACCCTGGTCCAGCGCTTCCAGACCCTGCAGGATCCGCTGACACCGGTGGTTCCGCCGTATGCGCGGGTGCCGCAGATTACGCTGAACATGAATCGGCCGACGGACGTTCATCTGGATTTCAGCCTGTACGGTCAGTATTCCGAATTCGTCAATCCCGACCTGGTCAGTGGCAGGCGCGAGATTCTGTATCCGTCGATCAGTGCGCCATTCCAGACCTCGTTCTTCTACCTGACACCCAAGATCGGTTACAGCACGACTCGCTACTCGTTCGAAGATCCGAATCGTCCCGGAGAGTCGCGCAATTTGCCGATTTACACCGTCGACAGCGCGCTTACGTTCGAACGGGCGACCACTTTTTGGGGGCGTGCGTTCTTGCAGACACTGGAGCCGCGGCTTTACTACGTCTACATCCCATTCCGCCCGCAGGCTCAGTTGCCGAATTACGATACCGCCTTGGCGGACTTCAACTTTGCGCAGATATTTACCTATAACAAGTACAGCGGCGGCGACCGGATCAACGACGCCAATCAGATTACCGCCGCGGTCACCAGCCGCCTAATCAATCCGGACAGCGGTGACGAACAACTGCGATTCACGCTCGGCCAGCGCTATTTCTTCAAGCAACAGGAGGTCTCGCTGACACCGGAACAGCGCAGCCAGGAACGCTCCGACTTACTGGCGGCCGTTACCGGACGAATCACCAGGCAATGGTTTACCGATCTGGGCATTCAGTACAACACCAACGAGAACGTTATGGAGCGCAGCGATCTGACGCTGCGTTATCAGCCTGAAATCGGCAAAATGGTGAATTTCGGCTACCACCTCGATCGCGACTCGTTTCAGCAGGTCGACATGTCGACGCAATGGCCGATCGGCGGTCGCTGGACCGGGTTTGCGAGCTACGACTACAGCTTGCTGGACCGGCGCGTCAAGGAGGGGCTGCTGGGGGTCGCGTACAATGCCGGCTGCTGGGGTGCCCGGTTTGTCTTTCATCGGTTCGTGAGCGCGACCCAGGAGTACGTCAACGCACTGTTCTTTCAGCTCGAGTTGACCGGGGTTTCACGGATCGGTGTGAGCCCGCAGGAGTTATTGCGGCAGAATATCACCGGCTATACGAGTACTATCGAAAAGCGGCCGGGGGATGCCAATCCATTCCCGTCATATTGACGCATGAACGCACGCCCGGCGCCATTGTCTATTGCCGCAGCGATGCGAATTATTCCGACCACCGGAGTGAAGATGAACAGGCGAATCCTCCCCGCTGTGCTGCTGGTATGCCTTGCTTTTCCAGTCTCGGCCGCGCAGGAAGCTCGAAAGCGCGGCGACAGCGTCGTGCTCGATCGCGTCGTTGCGGTGGTCAACAGCGAGGTGCTTACCCGTCTCGATCTCGACGAGCAGGTGAAGGTCGCGCTGCAGCAGTTAAAACGCCAGGGCACACCCTTACCGGCTCCCGACGTCCTCGAGCGCCAGTTGCTGGAGCGGTTGGTTACCGTAAAGGTATTGGCGCAGAGTGCCAGGGAGACCGGATTGCGCGTGGACGATACCCAGTTACAGCGTTCGATCGAGCGCATCGCACAGGAAAATAAGTTGGCGCCGGAAGCCTTCCGCAAGATGCTGGAGGCAGACGGCATCGACTTCAACCGCTTTCGGGAAGAATTACGCAACGAGATCCTGATCAGCCGATTGAAGGAGCGCGAAGTCGACAGCAAGATCCTCATCACCGATGCGGAAATCGACAACTATCTGAAGAACCTCCAAAGCCAGGGAGGCAAAGACGACGAGTACAGGCTGTCTCATATTCTGGTCCTCGTGCCTGAACAGGCCAGCCCGGAACAGATCAAGGCGAAGCGTATTGTCGCCGAGAAGGCCCTTGATCAGATCAAGGGGGGGGCCGATTTCCGGCAGGTATCCGCGGGCATTTCAGACGCCCAAGACGCACTCGATGGTGGTCCGCTGGGGTGGCGACCGGCAGCGCGCCTTCCACAGATTTTCGTCGAATCCGTCAGGACCATGAAGGTCGGTGATATCAGCTCCCTGCTGCGCAGCGCCAACGGCTTTCACATCATCAAACTGCTGGACAAACGCGGCAACGAATCACCCGTGATCATTCCGCAGACGCACGCGCGCCACATCCTGATCCGGCTTAACGAAGTGGTGTCGGAGGCTGAGGCAAAGCAGCGGCTGTCCAACCTCAAGGAGCGCATTGAGAATGGCGCAAGTTTCACCGAACTGGCGCGCCTGCAATCCGAGGATGCGAGTGCCTCGCGCGGAGGCGACCTGGGGTGGCTGTCTGCGGGAGATACCGTGCCGGAATTCGAGCGTGCGATGAACGCACTCGAGCCGGGTAAGGTCAGCGACCCGGTGCAGTCACCATTCGGCTGGCATCTGATTCAAGTCGTCGAGCGGCGCAGTGAGGACATGTCGAAAGAACGCCAGCGAGTTCTCGCCCGGCAGTCGATTCGTACGCGCAAGGCCGACGAGGCTTACCAGGAATGGGTGCGGCAGCAGCGTGACCGCGCCTATGTCGAATTGCGCCTGGAAGAACGCTGAAGCGAGGTTCGGCTGACATGCGCACGCTGCGCAGGCGCTTTGGCCAGAATTTCCTGGAAGATGCCGGAGTGGTCGAGCACATCGTGGCGGCCATCCGTCCGCAATCCGGCGATCGGTTCGTGGAAATCGGACCTGGACTCGGTGCTCTGACATTGCCGCTGTTGCGGCGACTCGAACATCTCGACGTAATTGAGATAGACCGCGATATCGTGGCGGACCTGCGCGCCCGCCAAGGAGCGGATCGATTGACCATTCACGACGGCGATGCGCTCGAATTTGATTTTGCCGCTATGGGGCGCGATTTGCGCGTCGTGGGGAACCTGCCCTACAACATATCCACCCCGCTGCTGTTCCACGTAACGAGCCAGGCCGGCGTCGTGCGTGACGCACACTTCATGCTCCAACGCGAAGTCGTGGAAAGAATGAGTGCGCAACCTGGAACTTCGGAGTACGGGCGGTTGTCGGTGATGTTGCAGTATCGCTGGAGCATCGAGTCATTGTTCGACGTCCCGCCATCGGCCTTCCGCCCCGCTCCCAAGGTCTGGTCGTCCATCGTGCGCATGATTCCGCACCGGGTCTTGCCGCATGCGGCGGACGACGAGAAATTGTTCGCGGAGGTGGTGACGCGAGCGTTCGGTCAGCGTCGCAAGACATTGCGCAACACTTTGAGGGGAATGCTGGTGTCGTCGGATTTCGGCCAACTCGGGATCGATCCGGTGGCAAGGGGAGAGACCCTCGGCGTAGTGGATTTCGTGCGGATCACCAACTTCATGGTCGCCGCCAGGACCTGAAGCGCGGCATTCTCAGCGTTTGCGTTGGATGAACTCTATCTTGTAGCCGTCCGGATCTTCCACGAATGCGATCACCGTAGCTCCATGTTTCATCGGCCCGGCTTCGCGTGTGACCCTGCCGCCGCGCTTCTTCACCTCGTCGCAGGCCTTGTGCGCGTCGTCGACTTCCAGCGCGACGTGGCCATAGCCGGTACCGAGATCGTACTTGGGCGTATCCCAATTGTGGGTCAGCTCAAGCACGGCTCCCTTGTCCTCGGCGTCGTAACCCACGAATGCCAGCGTGAAGCGGCCATCCGGATAGTCTTTCTGCCGCAGTACCCGCATCCCGAGCACGTTGGTGTAGAACTCGATCGAACGCTTCAGGTCTCCGACCCTCAGCATGGTGTGAAGTATCCGCATGTCCGTCCTCTTTAAATCTCGACCAGTTCGAAGTCTTCCTTGCGGGCGCCGCATTCCGGACAAACCCAGTTGATCGGGACATCATCCCAACGTGTACCGGCCCGGATGCCTTCCTCGGGCAGGCCGGCAGCTTCGTCATAGATAAATCCGCAAATTAAACACATGTAAGTTTTGTAGGTTTGGTCGTCGGTCGCGGCCATGGTAAGCGGAGGTTTCGGTTAAACTTCCATTTTAGTTCGAAACGCAGCCGCGAAATACATCGACGTGCCCGATCCACCTCCCATTGTCCTCGTGTTTGCGGGAACCGACCCCAGCGGCGGGGCCGGCCTGCAGGCGGACATCCTCACCCTGTCCAGCATGGGGTGTCATCCGTTGACCGTGGTCACGGCCGTCACCATCCAGGACACCATGGGCGTGGAGGACGTGTTGCCCATCGATGCCGAGTGGGTGGCTGACCAGGCGCGGTGTGTGCTCGAAGACGTCCCGGTTGCAGTCTTCAAGATCGGACTGCTCGGCAGTATCGAGGCGGTCGCGGCAATTGCGGAAGTGGTATCCGACTATCCCGACATCCCTCTGGTGCTGGATCCAATCCTCACGTCGGGGCGCGGAGACGAATTAGCTTCCGAAGACCTCATCTGCGCCATGCGCGAATTGCTGATTCCGCAGACAACGCTGATCACGCCGAACAGCCTCGAAGTGCGTCGCCTGGCCCGAAACGACGATGCGAACGAAGATGATGATCCGGACCTCGGAGAGTGCGCTCGCAGAATCCTCAGTCTTGGTTGCGAATATGTGCTGATCACCGGCACGCACGAGAATACGCCGCAAGTCATCAACACGCTTTACGAACAACAGGGTGTAGTGCGCACCGACTCGTGGCAGCGCCTCACCGGGACTTTTCATGGGTCCGGATGCACACTGGCGTCAGCCATCGCAGCGACCATCGCCAACGGCCTTGCCATTCCGGAAGCCGTGCGCGATGCGCAGGAATACACCTGGCAGACGCTGAAGCACGCGTATCGAGCCGGCATGGGCCAACTGGTGCCGGACCGTCTGTTCTGGGCGCGCGAAGAAGAGCGAGAGGATGAACAAGCCAGTTAGCGGCCTGTATGCCGTCACCCCGGAACTGACCGACTCGATTGCGTTGATCGGCAAGGTGGATGCGGCGCTGCGCGGCGGAGCCCGTGTTGTCCAGTACCGGAGCAAATTGATCGCAGATTCGCTGCGCCGGTCGCAGGCCGGCGAAATTGCAAATTTATGCCGGATCCGCAATGCGCTGTTCATCGTCAATGACAGCGTGGTGCTGGCACGCGAAGTCGATGCCGATGGCGTTCACCTGGGCAAGGATGATGGCGGCGTGCTCGCAGCGAGGACAGCTCTCGGGCGGGGAAAACTGATCGGTGTGTCCTGCTATAACGAAATCGATCGCGCGCGCGCAGCGGTGGCGCAGGGTGCGGACTATGTCGCGTTCGGAAGTTTTTTTTCTTCGTCCACCAAACCCCAGGCGTTACGGGCCGGCATGGAACTTCTGCACAGCGCAGCCTCCGAAATTGCGCTTCCGGTCGTCGCGATCGGCGGCATTACCGAGGACAATGCTGCCGGATTGATTGCTGCCGGCGCTGATGCTGTCGCCGTGCTCAGCGCTCTGTTCGATGCGTTCGATGTGGAGGCGCAGGCACGCCGTTTTGCCCGGCTATTTCAGATGCCTGTCAATTCGTGAGATGTATGCATGAAATCCAGAAATGAAATCCTGTTCGAGAAATCCCAGCGCGTCATCCCGGGCGGGGTGAATTCGCCCGTGCGCGCCTTCCGTTCGGTCGGCGGCACGCCGGTTTTTATTGCTCGTGGCAGTGGACCTTACGTGTGGGACGTCGATGACAGGCGTTACATCGACTACGTGGGATCCTGGGGGCCGCTCGTGCTTGGTCACGCCCACCCTGAAGTCGTCAAGGCAGTGCAGGAATCCGCGGCGCGTGGCCTGAGCTTCGGCGCGCCAACGGAGGCGGAACTGGAGATGGCGGAATGCATTGCGCGCTGCCTGCCTTCGATGCAGCAAGTTCGCCTGGTAAGTTCGGGCACAGAGGCAACGATGACCGCGATCCGGCTGGCGCGGGGTTTTACCGGCAGGCCGAAGATAGTCAAATTCGAGGGTTGCTACCACGGCCACGCCGACTCGCTTCTGGTGAAGGCCGGTTCGGGGGCGCTTACGCTGGGCCAGCCGAGTTCGGCGGGCGTGCCAGCCGAGATTACCGCGCACACGATGGTGCTCGACTACAACGACCCCGCAATGCTGGAAGCGGCTTTCAAGGCGCAAGGCGACCAGATCGCAGCCGTCATCGTCGAGCCGGTTGCCGGCAACATGAATCTTGTGAAGCCGACGATGGAATTTCTGACTGCGTTGCGTGAACTGTGCACGCGTTATGGAGCGGTGCTGATTTTCGATGAGGTCATGACCGGCTTTCGCGTGGGACCGCAAGGCGCGCAAGGCCTGTTCGGGATTACCCCGGATCTCACCACGCTCGGCAAGGTCATCGGCGGCGGCATGCCGGTCGGTGCGTTCGGCGGCCGGCGCGACATCATGCAATCGATCGCACCGCTGGGTCCGGTCTATCAGGCCGGCACATTGTCCGGAAATCCGGTCGCGGTTGCCGCGGGACTGGCGACGCTCAAGCTGGTTCAGGCCCCGGGATTTTTCGAGCGCCTGGCAGCCAATACCACCCGTCTCGTCGACCAGTTGCAAAGTGTTGGGCGCAATGCCGGTATTGCGTTTTCCGCGCAAGCAGTGGGAGGAATGTTCGGCGTCTATTTTCGCGCCAAGCCGCCGCAGACTTATGTGCAGGTATTGGAGAGCGACAAGGCGGCTTTCAACCGTTTCTTTCACGCTCTGTTGGCGGAGGGAGTGTACTTCGCGCCATCGGCCTATGAAGCCGGATTTGTATCGGCGGCGCACGGCGACGCCGAAATAGACGCTACCGTCAAAGCGGCGAAAATCGCGTTCGGGAAAGTAGCCGCTGCGTGAAGACGGCCAGCGGCTTAATGCAACCCCGAGATGTATTCTGCAAGCGCGGCGATTTGCTTATCGGTCAGTTTGACCGCCGTCGCGCGCATCATCTGATTCGGATCGTTCGCGCGATCGCCGGCACGAAAGGCCTTCAACTGCACAGCGACATAATCGGCATGCTGGCCGGCCAGTCGCGGGTACTGGGCCGGAATTCCCGACCCGTTCGGCGCATGGCAGCCCGCACAGGCCGCAACGCTATTCGACCGATTGCCACCACGGTAGAGGCTGCGCCCTTGCGCCACCAGATCCTTGTCCCTGGCGCTCATCTGTTTTGGAGTCTGCACCGAGTAATACGCGGCCAGATTGCGCATGTCGTCGGGAGAAAGGTTTGCCACCATGCCGGCCATGACCGGATTGCTACGCGTCCCCGCCTTGAATTCGGTCAATTGCTTGAGCAGATACTCGGGATGCTGGCCGGCGAGGCTTGGGTTCGCGGACAGCGGGCTGTTGCCGTCGATTCCATGACAGGCTGCGCAGACTTGATTGACGATTCCCTGTGCCTTGGCGGGATCGCCTGCGGCATGAGCAGGAGGGATGACTACAAATGCGACAATGGTCGCGATAAAACGATTCATGAACGTTCTCCGATTTACTGCCGGGCCGGGCACCACTTTGGCCCGGACCAGTTCATCATTTTAGCGTAACGCATGAGCCAGTCAGGTTTGTTTCGCGACATCGCCTTCTTCACGTCGGCCGCCGACGAAAGCGGCTTGCCGCCCTCGCAGGTGGAAATCGCGTTCGCCGGGCGCTCGAATGCAGGCAAGTCGAGCGCGATCAACGCGCTCGCGCAGCGCCATCGGCTGGCATTCGTGAGCAAGACCCCGGGACGAACCCAGCAGATCAACTTCTTCAGCCTCGGAGGCGGGCGCTTTCTGGTAGATCTGCCCGGTTACGGTTACGCCAAGGTGCCGCGAGGGATGAGGAACGAATGGGAATTGCTGATCTCGGGATATCTGCAGTTACGTCCGCAACTGCGAGGCCTGATCGTGATAATGGACAT
>JANOGH010000388.1:0-8805 GCA_031414075.1 Betaproteobacteria bacterium
TCCCTCGTCCCTCGTCCCTCGCCCCTAAGGATGGAATACACGCCGCCGCCCTTTTTCAATCGAGGCCCCGGACTCCTTGCCCGCCTCGGCTTCTTCGCCCTCCTGTCCCTGGTCCTGCTGTACGCCGACGCCCGCTTTCACTACATGGAAGCCATGCGCAAGGTAATCGCCGTCGTTCTGTTGCCTTTGCAGGAGCTTGCCGACACGCCCGGTCAGGCTGCATCGCGTATCGGCAACTTCTTCGTATCCCAGTCTTACTTGCAGCACGAGAACGACCGCCTTGCGCACGAAAATTTCCTCCATGCCGGGCAACTTCAATCGCAGCAGGCGTTGATCGCCGAAAACCAGCACCTGCGCCGATTGCTGGAAATGCAGGAACGCGCCGAGCAGACGTCCACGATGGCCGAGATTCTCTACGTGGGTCGCGATCCGTTCAGCCGCAAAGTCATTATCGACAAGGGTTCTTCGCAGGATATCGAGGAAGGTGCCGCCGTAGTGGACGATACCGGACTCATCGGACAGATCACCCGCACTTTTCCATGGACTTCGGAGGTCGCTCTGATCAGCGACCGCGAGCAGGCGGTTCCCGTTCAAATGGTGCGCAACGGCCTTCGTGCGGTCGTGTTCGGGATCGGCTACGACGGCGCCCTTGATCTGCGCTTCATGCCGGTCAACACCGACGTCGAGAACGGTGACGTGCTGGTCACTTCAGGTATCGACGGTGTTTATCCGCCCGGCCTGCCCGTCGCGGTGGTGTCGAACATCGAGCGTAACGCCGCCTATCCGTTCGCCAAGATCACCTGCACCCCGGCTGCAGGAGCGAATCGCCACCGGCAAGTGCTGGTGATGTCCCGGCTGGCGCCGTTGCCCGACTATCCGATCGCACCTGAATCCAGGAATACCGGCAAGGCCCCTAAAGCGAGGAAAGGCGGATGATGCGCTCGCCGATGTTCGGCAAGCTCAGCGGCAGCGAAGAGATTCTCCAGCCGGTGAAGCCGCTCTACATTGCGATCACGCTGTTCGTCGCGCTGATGATCAATCTGCTGCCGCTTACCGGCTGGGTGCTAAAGCTGCGTCCGGACTTCGTTGCGCTCGTGCTGCTCTACTGGGGCATTCACCAACCGCGCAAGATCGGATTCCTGCCGGCGTGGCTGCTGGGCCTGACGATGGACGTTGCCGACGGCAGTCTGTTCGGTCAGCATGCGCTCGCCTACGTGGTGATGATGTTCGCCGCGATTGCCCTGCACCGGCGTGTGTCCATGTTCGACATGCGCCAGCAGATTCTGCATGTGCTGCCGATCCTGCTGATCATGCAGCTCATCGTGCTGGGTGTTCGCCAGGCGGCCGGCGGAGAATTTCCCGGCTGGTGGTATTTCCTGTCCAGCATCACCGGTGCGCTGCTGTGGCCGGCGACCGACCTGCTGGTGAAGATTCCCCTGCGCCCACGGATTGATCCGGACGAGGCGTGAGCGTTCGCACAACAACGCTGGCCTGGTCCGTCTCAGTGCGATGAATCGAACCGTCGAGCTTCGTGATCACCAGCGCGAGCTGTACTACTTCCAGCTGCGGCTGGCGATAGTCGGCAGCGCGGTGCTGTGCGCCTTCTTCGTCCTGCTGATCCGTTTCTTCTATGTGCAGGTGGTCCAGTACGAGTACTACCACACGCTCGCGGAACAGAACCGCATCTTCATCGTTCCGGTGGTGCCGAATCGCGGCCTGATCCTGGACCGCAACGGCGTCGTGCTCGCCCACAACTTTGCCGCCTATACACTGGAGATCCTGCCCACACTGGTCGGTGACCTCGAACAGACCATCATGGATCTGTCCAAGCTGGTCGAGATCACGCCGAAGGATCGCAAGCGCTTCCAGAAACTCATCGAGGAAGGGCACGATTTCGCCAGCATCCCGATCCGCACGCGCCTGAACGACGAAGAGGTGGCGAGAATCGCGGTAAATAACTATCGATTCCCCGGCGTGGAGATCAATGCCCGCTTGTTCCGCCACTATCCGAACGGCGAGATCGCCTCGCACGTGGTCGGTTATATCGGGCGCATCAGCGACAAGGACGTCGACGATCTCCGGAACCAGGGCACCGCCGCCAACTACAGTGCATCCGATTACATCGGCAAGGTCGGACTGGAGAAGCGCTACGAGACGAAATTGCGCGGGGTCACCGGTTATGAGCACGTCGAGACCGATGCCAACGGAAAATCGGTGCGCACCTTGCGCAGCATTCTTCCGGTTTCGGGCAACAAACTTACGCTGGCGCTCGATGCGAGACTGCAGCAAGTGGCCGAGCAGGCATTCGGCGAACATCGCGGATCACTGGTGGCCATCGAGCCTTCGACCGGCGGCGTGCTTGCGTTGGTATCGAAACCCGGGTTCGATCCGAACCTGTTCGTCGAGGGCATCGATCCGCAAAACTGGGATGCGCTCAACAACTCGCCCGACCATCCGCTTAACAACCGCGCGCTGCAGGGAATGTATCCGCCGGGTTCAACGTTCAAGCCGTTCATGGCGCTGGCCGGTCTCGAACTGGGCAAGCGCAAGCCGGGCTTCATCATCAGCGATCCTGGCTACTTCGCGCTCAGTGGCGGAGGCGGCCACGTCTTCCGCGACTGGAAAGCCGGCGGCCACGGCCTGGTGGATCTGCACAAGGCCATCGTGCAGTCGTGTGACACGTATTTCTATGGATTGGCGCAGGAACTCGGCATCGACGCGATCCACCAGTTCATCGGCCAGTTCGGCTTCGGCAAGCTGACCGGCATCGACATCGACGGGGAGGTGGACGGCCTGCTGCCTTCACAGGAATGGAAGCAGAAGCGTTTCCAGCAGAAGTGGTTCGTCGGCGATACTATTTCGGTGGGTATCGGGCAAGGCTACAACCTTTCCACGCCGCTGCAGCTTGCGTTCGCTACGGCGATTCTCGCCAATGACGGCCGCGTGTTCCGGCCGCACGTGGTCAGGCAGATCCAGGACAGCCAGACCAATGCCATTACGATTATCGAGCCGCAGCCGCGAGCGGAAATCCGGCTCTCGACTGAAAACGTCAAGCGCGTGCGCGATGCGATGGTCGATGTCACCAAGCCCGGTGGCACGGCGGCGTGGGCGGGCATGAACGCGAAATATCTTTTTGCCGGAAAGACCGGTACTGCACAGGTGATTGGCATGAAGGGCCAGAAGTACGAGGAGAGCAAAGTCAATGAACGCCATCGCGATCATGCTCTGTTCATCGCCTACGCGCCGGCTGACAATCCCAGGATTGCGCTTGCGATTCTGGTCGAAAATGGCGGCCACGGCGGCAGTACGGCGGCGCCCATCGCGCGTCAGGTGCTGGACTATTATCTGCTCGGCAAGGAACCGCCGCCGCCGAAGGCGATCGCGCCCGAACAGGAGCAGGAGGGTGATTAACCGGCTGCTGGCTTACCTGGTCAAGCACATCGACCGCTATCTGATGGGACTGGTGGCTGCGTTGCTGGTGATGGGGCTGATTACATTGTTCAGCGCCTCGGGTGAAAGCCTCGAGCGCGTAACCGGCCAGATCATCAATATCTGTGCGGCCCTGACTATTATGTGGATTGCCGCCAATGTCCCACTGCATTATCTGTCGCGCATAGCGTTGCCGCTGTACGTAGTCGGCCTGGCATTGCTGGTCGGGGTGGCGGTCGCCGGAGAAGTGGTCAACGGCGCACGCCGCTGGCTTAATCTCGGCTTCACGCGCATTCAGCCATCGGAACTGATGAAAATTGCGGTCCCGCTGCTGCTGGCATGGTACTTCGATCGCTACGAAGCGATCCTGAAGGCCCGTAACTTCGCCTTCGGTGCGGTGCTCGTTGTTGTGCCGGTGCTGCTCATCGCACGACAGCCCGATCTCGGCACCGCTCTGCTGGTGACCGCCGCGGGATTCTACGTGCTCTTCCTGGCCGGACTGTCCTGGAAAATTATGGTCGGGCTTGGGCTGGTGGGCGGCGCCAGTCTGCCATTTCTGTGGTCGATGCTGCACGACTACCAGCGCCAGCGCGTATTGACGCTGCTTGATCCTTCCCAGGACCCGCTCGGGGCCGGCTATCACACGATCCAGTCGACCATCGCGCTCGGATCGGGTGGATTTTTCGGCAAAGGGTGGTTGAACGGAACCCAGGCCCACCTCGACTTCCTGCCGGAGCGAACCACCGATTTTATTTTTGCGGTGTATGCCGAAGAATTCGGCCTGATCGGCAATCTGGTGTTGATGGTGCTGTTCCTGCTGGTGATCGGCCGCGGTCTGGTGATCGCCGCCAATGCGCCCACCATGTTTACCCGTTTGCTCGCAGGCGCGATCACGCTGACCTTCTTCACCTATGCGTTCGTCAACATGGGCATGGTCAGCGGAATCCTGCCGGTGGTCGGCGTGCCGTTGCCGCTGATCAGCTACGGTGGCACCTCACTGGTGACAATATTGTTCGGTATCGGGTTGCTGATGAGCGTTCAAACGCATCGAAGACTGGTGCAAACCTAGGATTGGGGATTGGGGATTGAGGATCGAGAGAAAAAGGATGCGGATCCGGAGTTCGAGCGAAGCACACGGTCTCGGAAAGGGCTTTCGCTCAATCCCCAATCCTCAATCCGCAATCCTGCTGATTGCGGCCCTGATCGCAATCACCGTTCCGGGATGCAGCAGCGCCCCGTCGCGTCCTGCGCCGTCGAAACCCGGCGGCTATTATCTGGACGACGGACCCGGCCCCAACCCGCCGGCGAATCTGGATTTGGTTCCCGAGCCGACGCCGAAGGTCGAACCGATCAACAGATTTACCAGCCGCCCGTATACGGTGCTCGGCCGGACCTATACGCCTTACACCCAGCTCACGCCGTACCAGGCGCGCGGCGTGGCAAGCTGGTATGGCAAGCGTTATCACGGGCAGAAAACCTCCTCGGGCGAGGTGTACGACATGTATGAGATGACCGCGGCGCATACCATCCTGCCGCTGCCGAGCTACGCGCGCGTGACCAATGTCGCCACCGGCAAATCCGTAGTGGTGCGCCTGAACGATCGCGGCCCCTTTCACGAAGACAGGCTGATCGATCTTTCCTACATTGCCGCGCAACGCCTTGGTCTGCTCGGTCGGGGCAGCGGCATGGTCGAGGTGGAAGCGATCATCCCCGGCAACGAGACGTCGCGTGTTGCCCGCGCGGTGCTGCCGGAACCCGGTCCGACGTCTGCGTCCGCCGCATCGACGCTCAGCACGGAGTCCGGCGGCACCTACGTGCAACTCGGCGCGTTCTCGGTGGCCGAGAATGCCGATGCCTTCCAGCGCAAGATGCGCATCGATCTGGGCTGGCTGGCCGACTCGATAAACATTTACCGCAAAGACGGCTTCTACCGGGTGCATGCCGGGCCCTACACCAGCCGTGAAGAGGCGGGGCGCACTGCCGAGCGCGTCCAGAAGGAACTCGGCTTCAAGGCATTGGTGCTCGATCGTTAAGACCAGACCTGGGTGAATTTCATGCGTACACTGATCTGCGGTTCCATCGCCTACGACACCATCATGGTGTTTCGCGATTACTTCAAGAACCATATTCTTCCGGACCAGATTCACATCCTGAATGTTTCGTTTCTGGTGCCGGACATGCGCCGCGAGTTCGGCGGCTGTGCCGGCAACATCGCCTATTCGCTGAAAATGCTCGGTGGCGATCCGCTGATCATGGCGACCGTAGGCGAGGACTGCCAGCCTTACACGTATCGAATGGAGAAACTGCGCCTGTCCCAGGCGCATGTGCGCCTGGTGGCCAGCGCTTTTACGGCACAGGCCTTCATCACCACCGACCTGGATGATAATCAGATAACGGCCTTTCATCCGGGCGCGATGAATTTCTCGCACCAGAACCACATCTCGGACGCGCGCGATGTCGGCCTGGGCATCGTCGCGCCCGACGGGCGCGAGGGCATGCTGCAGCATGTCCGTGAATTTCATGAAGCCGGCATCCCGTTCATTTTCGATCCGGGCCAGGGATTGCCGATGTTCAACGGCGAAGAACTGATGAACTTCATCAATCACGCGGATTACGTGGCGGCCAACGATTACGAAGCGAAGCTGCTGCAGGAGCGCACGGGGAAAAGCATCGAAGAACTGTCCAGACGGGTAAAAGCGCTGGTGGTCACACAAGGTGCGCAGGGATCGCTGGTGGTGGTGAACGGCAAGTCGGAAACCATTCCCATCGTCAAGCCGGCTCAGGTCGTGGACCCGACCGGATGCGGAGACGCTTATCGGGCTGGCCTCCTGTACGGGATTGCCAATGACTTCGATTGGCCGACCACGGGTCGCTTGGCGTCGTTGCTCGGCTCGATCAAGATCGCACAGCGCGGCGCGCAAAATCACCAGTTCACCCGCGACGAAATCAGCCGGCGCTTTCGGGAAGCCTTCGGCAGGGCGCCTTGGTAAGTGCCAGTATTGTCCGCCATGAGCAGAAATGATCCTACCCGATAGAACGAAGACCCCGGCGCCGGTCCGACACTATCGAGCAGTTTCCCTGCTGTTTCATCTCTTCGCAGGCCTATTCGAGGTGGCGGCGCTATTTCCCCTCTACGGAAATACCCGACGTAGCCGCGCAGTAGGCCGCTGGTCGGCGCGCTTGCTTGCCATTCTCAAAGTCAAGGCGAGTATCCAGGGTGAACCGCCCGCGATTGCGAACCGCGCCGCAGTGCTGGTCGCGAACCACGTATCCTGGCTCGACATTCAGCTGATTCATTCCGTCTGGCAGGTACGCTTTATCGCCAAGTCCGAGGTGCGTCGCTGGCCGCTGATCGGCTGGCTGTCGGCGAATACCGGTACGTTGTTCATCGAACGCGGCAAGCATCGCCACGCTGCGCGCATCAATCAATCCATCCACGCCGCATTTCAGCAGGGCCATGCCGTTGGCGTGTTTCCCGAGGGCACGACAACTGACGGCAAGGAACTCGCCCGCTTTCATGCATCGTTGCTGCAACCGGCCGTGGATGAACGCGCGATGGTATACCCGGTGGCGCTGCGCTATCTCGACGAATCGGGCAACATCAACGTCAACGCCAGTTATGTGGGGGACACCACGTTGATGGAATCGATGAGAATGATTTTCGCCGAGAAGGCGATTCGTGCCGAGCTGATTTTCCTGCCGGCCATCGATGCAACGGGAAAATCGCGCCGGGAACTTGCCGTGCAAACACATTGCGCGATCGCGGCCGCACTCAATCTGCCAGCTTCGGGCAAGACACCTGAATTATCCGCCGGTCCTCTAGGCGCACTGCGCTAAGGCACCGTCCCCACAGGCAGCCCGAATCCAGCGCCAGCAGATTTTTCTTCTTCCGCAGGCCGAGCGCCGACCAATGCCCGCAGATGATGGTCGCGTTGGCACTCCTGCGGCCTGGCACGACAAACCAGGGGACGTAGCCGCGCGGAACATGCTCGATCACGCCCTTGTAGCTGAACTGCATGTGGCCGTCTGGTGTGCAGATGCGTAGCCGCGTCATCGCGTTGATGATCGTCCGCAACCGTTCATAGCCCGACAGGGCATCGTCCCAGTGGTCCGGCTGGTTGCCGTACATCTGCGCCATCAGTGCGCGCCAGTCCGATCCTTGCAAAGCGTGTTCCGCTTCGCGCGCGAGATCGAGCGCCTTGGCGATGCTCCACGATGGCAACAGCCCCGCGTGGACCATCGCGTATTCTCCGTCCTCGTGCATCAGCGGCAGCCCGCGCAACCAGGTCAGCAGCACATCGCGATCGGGTGCATCGAGAATCGCGCCGAGCGTGTCTTTCAGGTTCGGCTTCACGCATCCCTCGGCGACCATCAGCAAGTGCAGGTCGTGGTTGCCGAGGACAATTATGGCGCGTTCGCCCAGCGATTTGACGAACCGCAGGATTTCCAGCGACTGCGGACCGCGGTTCACCAGGTCGCCCACGAACCAAAGCCGGTCTTCGGCCTCGCGGAAGCCGATTTCGCCAAGCAGTCGCTGCAACGAGTCGAAGCAGCCCTGCAGATCGCCGATCGCGTAGGTCGCCATCTAAGGACCGTGACGGGTGACGCGTGACAAGTGACGTGTGGAGTTCAAGGAAAGCAGCGTCAAGCGGTGCTCTTCACGCATGCGAGATTCAAACAAAAAGGGCGCAGCATTTGCTGCGCCCTGATTCCCTGCTTTATTGTCTAGCAGTTGCCCGTAACTCGTCACTTGTCACCTGTCACGGGGCTACTTTGCCTGGCTCAACATGTAATCCACCGCGGCCTTGACGTCGGCATCGGACGCGGAGGCCAGGCCACCCTTTGCCGGCATCGCATTCTTGCCTTTGACCGCGCTGCTGTAGAGCGCTTCCTTGCCCATGGCGATGCGCGGTTTCCATGCTGCCTGGTCGCCGGTCTTCGGCGCACCGGCGATGCCCGGCGTGTGACAGGCCACGCAAGCCGTGTCGTAGAGTTTCTTACCGGCACCGCCGGCGGCGGCTGTCTTGGCCGGCACGCCGCTCGCGGATTTCACTGCGGGTGACGCTCCCGCGGCCGGCGCCGGGTCTTCGCCAATCATCACGCTGCCGACCGGTTTCAGGCGCTCCGCCACGGCGGTTGCACTGGCGTCGGCACTTCCGCTGTCGACCCTCAGCCCGCCGGCGGCAAAACTGAAAATCATCATGATCCCGATGACCGGTATCAGCACGGCCAGCAGCACGACTACGACCAGATGCCGAGGCGTCTTGATCAGCGACGAGAATCCTTCGACAGGCACTTCGGACATGAAAAATCCCCTGCGGTTATATCTTTGGAAACCGCAAATTATAGGCTATTCGCCTTGCCCTAAAAAGCGAG
>JANOGH010000389.1:0-2187 GCA_031414075.1 Betaproteobacteria bacterium
CCCGGCAAGCGTTGCCTCGAGTGCGGCAACAGCGCCGTGATCAAGAAGGACGGCTGCGAGTTTTGCACAGCCTGTGGCGCGGTTGGGGCTTGTGGTTAGGCGAGGGGCGAGGGACGAAGGGCGAGGCTCTAGGCACGAGGCGCTAGGCTCTAGGTTTTGAGCGCTTAAGGTCTTACTCAACCCTCGCGCCTAGAGCCTCGAGCCTAGAGCCTAGTGCCTCGCGCCTAAATTAATTCGAGACATTCCGGCCTCAGTTCTGTATAGTGCGCGCCAAGGATTTTGTTTCGCGTCAATCGGTCCGCGTTTCAGCCCTTTCGTGGTCGTTCTGCTTCCCCGAAAAATTTCAACTCTGTTCGATTCTGCCTGAACCGGTTCGGAAATGCCCCTGGGCTTCCGCAGGCTGTTTCAGGAGATTTCCATCAGCACATCATTTGAAGTGCTCGGCCTGCGTGCCGAGCTGGTCCGGGCTGTTGCCGACGAAGGTTACACCCAACCCACTCCGGTACAGGCGCAGGCTATTCCGGTCATTCTCGCCGGCCGCGATATTCTCGCCGGCGCGCAAACCGGAACCGGCAAGACGGCCGCATTCGCGTTGCCGCTGTTGCAGCTGCTGGCCGCCCGCACTGCCGGCGGCGATGCATCTCGGCGCCCGATTCGCACGCTGATCCTGACGCCCACCCGCGAACTGGCGGCGCAGATCGAAGACAGCGTTCGCGGCTATGGCCGCCACCTGCGCATAAAATCGACCACGGTTTTCGGCGGCGTCAGCATGAACCAGCAGATCGGCGCGCTGCGTCGTGGCGTGGACATTCTGGTGGCAACGCCGGGACGATTGCTCGACCATCTGCAAAGCCGCACTGTGGACCTTTCGCGAGTCGAAATCCTGGTGCTGGACGAGGCCGACCGCATGCTCGACATGGGGTTCATCCGCGACATTCGCCGTATCCTGATTGCGCTGCCGTCGAAACGGCAGAACCTGTTTTTCTCCGCGACTTTTTCGAAGGAAATTCGCGGTCTCGCGGATTCCTTTCTGCAATCGCCGGTGGAGGTGGCTGTGGAAAAAAGCACAGCAACCGCCGATTTGATTTCCCAGGTCGTGCACCCGGTCGACAAGGATCGCAAGCGTGCTGCGCTGGCGCATCTGATCAACGCCGGCGACTGGCGCCAGGTGCTGGTATTCACCCGCACCAAGCATGGTGCGAACCGGCTCGCCGAGCAACTGGACAAGGACGGCATCAGTGCCGACGCCATCCACGGCAACAAGAGCCAGCCCCAGCGTACGCGGGCACTGGCCCAGTTCAAGGACGGCAAGGTGCGCGTGCTGGTCGCGACCGACATTGCGGCGCGCGGGCTCGACATCGAGCAACTGCCGCATGTGGTCAACTACGAATTGCCCAATGTGGCGGAAGATTATATTCATCGTATCGGCCGTACCGGTCGTGCCGGCAGTTCCGGGCAGGCCGTGTCGCTGGTATGCTCGGAAGAGGGCGATTTCCTGAGAGACATCGAACGCATGCTCAAGCGCAGCATAGAGCGCGTGGTGATCGAGGGATTTCAGCCCACTGGAGCGCCGCTCAGAACGGACGGAGATGCTGTCGCCTCGCGCCAGCGCCGCCCGCAGCAACGGCAACAAGCGGGCAGGCCACGCTCGCAGGGGCAGGGCGCGCGTACCGGCAGCGGCGATGGGCGTCGCAGTCCAGGGGCCGGTGGTGGTGGCCAGGGCCGCAGCGCCGGCGATCGTCAGCGCAGCGCAAGCAGTGCGCGCCGCGGCGAGTCGCAACCGCGCCAGAACAGCAACCGTTCGGTCTCGTCATTGCTGGGTGGGAACCGCTGATCCACAATTTACAAAGGACACTCTCATGAATATTTTCGTTGGCAACTTGTCGCAGGAAGTCACCGAAACCGATCTGGCGGAGTTATTCAAGCAGTTCGGCCAGGTCAAGTCGACCGAAGTCAAGCGTGACCTGTTTTCCGGCGTGACCAAGGGCTTCGGCTTCGTCGAAATGCCCGGACGCGCCCACTCGCTGGCGGCGATCGCCGCCCTCGACGGCAGGGATTTCAAGGGACAGCCGCTGCGCGTGAATGAAGCGCGGGAATTCCCTGCAAGGGGGAAGAGGCGGTAAAAGACAGTGACGGGTGACGAGTGACAGGTGACGAGTGACTAATACAGTGACAAGTGACAGGTGA
>JANOGH010000390.1:0-9039 GCA_031414075.1 Betaproteobacteria bacterium
CAAGCGCCGCGGCGACGTGCGCCGCGCCAAGCTTTACTACCTGCGCGATCGCTCCGGCAAGTCCGCGCGTATCCGCGAAAAACTCGAAACCGAAAAGGTGGCGGAAAGCGACTAGACCACGCGCGATCGGTCCGACAGCAATACCTGCTGGATATAACTCTGCAACAGCAAACCTTCGGTGGCGTGCAGCTTATTGAAGCGCACGCCTAGCGAGAACATCTCTTCCGGGGCATTTCCCTTTTTGATCTTGCGTACGCTCTGGATCTGCGCGGGCGTGGTCAGCTTCACCTCGTAATTGTTGGGCTGGACCACGAACTTGAACGTGAGCGTGAACCTCTCTCCCGACTCGCCGAGACTGAGCCCTGTTTCCAGTTGTGCGCCGGAGACACTGAGGTCGGAAAGCGTTACGGCACGCGGCGGCGCATCGACCTCTCCGGGCGAGTTCGAGGTGGTACCCGGCAATGCTACGCGCACACGCAACGCACCCCTGATCAGAGTCTGCTGTACCTGAGCCGGATAGGCGAGATGGATGTAGGGATAGGGCGCTCGGCAGACGCGATCAACCCTGGCCTCCAGGGTAAAGGCATGGCGACCCGAGAAAGCCCGGACCACTACCGTCCCCCCTTCGGGCACCGGAATCGGCAGATTTTGAACCAGCGGCGTGCGGATCAATACGCTATGTCCGGGCACGAAACCGATCAGGGTCGTGTAGTAGTGGTTGCGTGCACTGTCGGCGACCAACTCCAACTGCAGGCGTTCGCCCACATGCAATTGCGTCGCTTCGAAACTGCAGGTGGAAACCTTCGATTGATCGAGATCGGTCACGTTGAGTCGCCCAGCTTGTTTTGTCTCGGATGCGTCTATGGAATGCGAAGTATAGCCAAGTCGGCCCACTCCCTGCTCGTCACATCGAATTGCTACAATGCCTGCACCAGGCCGGTCGTGCTGAACGGGCCAGGCTGATCGCCGCCGGTTTGCTGCTGCTGTTGGCGGGCCCGGTGGCCGACGGCATCGGACTCGCGATGGTGACTACGGTGGTGGCGAAGCAGAAACTGCGTAATTCGTGAATACGCTGCTCGAATCCTGGCAGGCAAAGATCGAAGCGCCGTTCGCGGTGATTGGTGTGCGTACCATCGGCGAGCGACTAGTCCGCATCGAGTATCTTCCGCGCGGTGCGGCAACGCTCAGGCCGCAGACCCCATTCGCCAGGGAAGTGTGCCGGCAGCTCACGGCGTATCTCAGGGAGCCGAATTTCGATTTTGATTTACCTTTCGACTACAACGGTACCGACTTCCAGACCAGGGTCTGGAAGGTCGTCCGCTCCATTCCCGTGGGGGCTGTGCTCTCCTATCTGCAGGTAGCCAAGCGGGTCGGTTCGGCTCCGCGCCCGGTTGGCACAGCCTGCGGCGCGAATCACATCCCGATCCTGGTCCCCTGCCACCGTGTAGTCGGCAGCCAGGGCATCGGCGGCTTCATGAATGCCCGCCGCGGCGCTGCAATCGACGTCAAGCGTTGGCTGCTGCATCACGAAAATCCAGGCGCCTACTGATGCCGACGAACGAGGGCTTGCTCGACGAATTCTGTGATGCGCTCTGGCTCGAAGACGGTCTGTCGCGCAATACGCTCGAGAGTTATCGGCGCGACTTGCGGCTTTTCTGCGCATGGCTGTCCGCGGATCGTGGCAAGACCCTGTTGCAGGCACAGCGCATGGATCTTCTCGATTACCTGGCTTACCAGTTTCAGCGCAAGGCCAGGCCGCGTTCTGCAGCGCGTTTGTTGTCCAGCCTCAAGCGGTTCTACCGGTATTTGCTCAGGGAGCATCGTGTTCGGGCGGATCCGACTTTACAGGTGGAGTCTCCGCGACTTCCGCGCAGCCTGCCCAAGATACTGACCGAGGCAGACGTCGATGCGCTGCTGGCCGCGCCGAACGTCGAAACGCGTCTCGGGCTGCGCGATAAATCCATGCTGGAAGCGCTCTATGCCAGCGGGCTGCGGGTATCCGAACTTGTGACGATGCAGGTTACCCAGCTTAGCCAGGACATGGGCGTGGTGCGAGTCGTTGGCAAGGGAAGCAAGGAACGTCTGGTTCCGGTGGGCGAGGAGGCGCTGACCTGGATCCGGCGTTACATGGATACCGCGCGCCCCGAAATTCTCGCTGGCAGACAGGCGGATGCATTATTCATCACCTCGCGCGGGGGGTCGATGACGCGGCAGGCGTTCTGGTATCTGATCCGGCGCCACGCCGACCGGGCGGGCATCCAGAAGGGGATATCGCCGCATACGCTGCGCCACGCCTTCGCCACGCATCTGCTCAATCACGGCGCCGACTTGCGGGTCGTGCAAATGCTGCTTGGCCACGCGGATATTTCCACGACACAGATTTACACGCACGTTGCGCGCGAAAGGCTCAAGCAACTGCACGCCAAGCATCATCCGCGGGGATAACAGCGGCGAATAATTCCAATGGCGCCCATCCTATTCGTAGTCGCGGCCTACCTGGTCGGGTCGATTTCGTTCGCGGTCGTCGTCAGCTGGGGTTTCGGTCTCCCGGATCCGCACACCTACGGCTCCGGCAACCCTGGGGCCACCAACGTCCTTCGGACCGGGAAAAGGGCTGCAGCCGCGCTAACCCTGATTGGTGACGCAGCCAAAGGGGCCATAGCGCTATGGTTGGCCCGGCGTTTGGCGCCGGAGTTCGAGGTCGGTGATATAACGCTGGCTGCAGTCGCATTCGCCGCTTTCATCGGTCATTTGTATCCGGTGTATTTCCGCTTCAAGGGCGGCAAAGGCGTGTCGATTGCCGCAGGCATCTTGCTGGCGCTGGATGGGCGCATTGCAGGCGTCGTGCTGTTGGTGTGGCTGTTGACCGTACTCGCGTTGCGCTACTCGTCGCTGGCATCGATTGTGGCCGCGCTGGCCGCGCCCGTTGCGACGCTTTACTTTCTCGGCTGGGGACCTTTCGCCTGGATGGCGCTGGCCATGACGGCACTGCTGCTCTGGCGCCATCGCGCCAATATCGAACGCCTGATGAATGGAACCGAAAGCCGGATCAGGCTTTCGGGGGGCGCCTGAGTTCTTCCAGGTCCCAGCGCGGACGCACCGAGAAGCCGCGTGGCTCGATGACGCCGGCCTCGAGCCGCTGCGCGCCGGCATAAGCGATCATCGCGCCATTGTCCGTGCACAAATCCAGCGGTGGATAGAACACCTCGAATCCGTCCGCTGCCGCCTTTGCGGCCAATACCTCGCGCAGACGTCGATTGGCGCCGACGCCGCCGGCCACCACCAGCTGCTCCAGTCCCGTGCGCGACAGGGCCTCGGTCGATTTGGCAACGAGCACTTCGACGATTGCCTTTTGAAACGCAGCGGCGATATCGGCCTTGTTCCGTGCGGTTGCAGCCTCGCGGCTCGCAAGCGTCAGTGCGGCGGTTTTCAATCCCGAGAAGCTGAAATTCAGATCGCCGCTGGCAATCATTGGCCGGGGCAGTTTGAATCTTGTCGAATTTCCGGAGTCGGCAAGGTTGGCCAGCGCCGGCCCGCCCGGGTAGGGCAAGCCGAGCAGTTTTGCCGTTTTGTCGAACGCTTCCCCTGCCGCGTCGTCGACGGTCTCTCCCAGCAGTTCATAGTCCCCGACTGCGACCACTTCCATGAGCTGGGTATGACCCCCCGAAACCAGCAGCGCCACGAAGGGAAAGCGCGGCGCCGGAATCGTCAGCATTGGCGAGAGCAAATGCCCCTCCAGATGATGCAGCCCGATTACCGGAACGCCCAGAGCAAAGCCAAGGCTCGCCGCCACGCTTGCTCCGACCAGCAAGGCACCGGCCAGTCCCGGCCCCCGGGTATACGCGATCCCATCGATATCGCTCAGGGCACGGCCGGCCTGTCCAAGGAGTTGGCGGATCAGCGGCAGCAGTCGGCGGATGTGATCGCGGGAAGCCAGTTCCGGTACCACCCCGCCGTACTCCGCGTGCATGGCTACCTGTGAAAACAGCGTGTGACCGAGCAGACCTGCCCGGGTATCGAACAGGGCAACGCCGGTTTCATCGCAGGACGTCTCGATACCGAGGACTAGCATAAGTTCTTGAGTTTTAGGGATTGCCTGGTGATTCGGGGCGGAATTCGCCAGCCGCGCATGATACGGACTCCGCGCTGTTTCCCGCTTGTGTTTGCAAATCACGGGATTATTGCTAGAATTCCGCCCTTCGTTTTTTGTCGACCTTCTCAGGACAGTATTTTTTATGCCGACGATTCGTGTCAAGGAAAATGAGCCGTTCGAAGTGGCGATGCGCCGCTTCAAGCGCACGGTGGAAAAAACCGGTCTGCTGACCGAGTTGCGGGCGCGCGAATTCTACGAAAAGCCCACCTCTGAGCGCAAACGCAAGCTGGCGGCCGCAGTCAAGCGGCACCACAAACGCCTTCGCAGCCAGTTACTTCCACCCAAGCTTTACTGAGGCGGCAGCAGGTCAAGATGCAGACGGTGAATGGGATTCCATTCACCGTTTTGCCTTTCTGAAATCCATCCTCTTGTCAGTTTCCATGCTTCTCAGAGCCCGGGTCGTCGAAGATATGAAGACCGCGATGCGCGCCAAAGACGCGCCGCGGCTGTCGGCAATTCGCCTGCTGCTTGCCTCGCTTAAACAACGCGAGGTGGATGAGCGTATCGAATTGACCGATACCGACGTCCTGGCCATTGTCGAGAAGATGATCAAGCAGCGGCGTGATTCCATCGAGCAATTCGACAAGGGCGGTCGCCGGGATCTCGCGGACAAAGAGCAGTTCGAGATCAGCGTGCTCCAGGGATACATGCCCGCAGCGATGTCGGCTGCCGATGTCGATGCGGCGGTGACCGAGGCCATTTCGAGTACCGGCGCCAAGCTCATGGCCGATATGGGCAAGGTGATGGCATTGTTGAAACCCAGGCTGGCCGGTCGTGCGGACATGGGCAAGGTGTCTGCGCTGGTGGAAATCAAGCTTTCCGGCTAGCGAAGGCGGCTACCCCTTATCGTATTCCCAGCGTTAACCCGTTCTCGCAGAAGAAAATAGCGGCGTTGTGAAGGAAGGTCAGCTTTCCCGGAAATTGATCGAAACTGACTTATAATTCTGCGAAAGCTGCCGCATGTCCTGCTGACGGCTGCCGGGCCTGAAACCAGTAGGAACTGACCGCGAGCTATCCCGACGCATGATTCCGCAGTCGTTTATTCAGGACCTTCTCAACCGGGTGGATATCGTTGACGCGGTCGAGTCCTTTGTCCCGCTCAAGCGCGCGGGGTCCAACTTCGTTGCCCGTTGCCCGTTCCATAACGAAAAATCGCCTTCGTTCACGGTCAGTCAAACCAAGCAGTTCTACCACTGCTTCGGTTGTGGCGCACATGGCACCGCCATCAGTTTCCTGATGGAGCATCAGGGCATGGGTTTCGTCGATGCGGTCAAGGATCTCGCGGGCCGCGTGGGCATGGTCGTTCCCGAGCAGACCCCGGATCCGCATCGCAAGGAAAAGGCCGAGGCTGCCGAAGACCTGACGGAAGTCATGCTCAAGGCCTCCCAGTTTTACAGAGCGCAGCTCAAGTCTTCGGACAAAGCCATTGGCTATCTGAAGAACCGCGGATTGACCGGTGAAATCGCCGCGCGTTATGGCCTGGGCTATGCGCCGGACGGCTGGCAAAACCTGGAAGCGGTCTTCCCCGAATACCAGTCGAAATCACTGACTGAGGTCGGGCTGGTGATCGCCAGCGAGGAAGGCAGGCGCTACGACCGCTTCCGCGACCGCATCATGTTTCCGATCCACAACCAGCGTGGTGCGATCATCGGCTTCGGCGGGCGGGTGATCGACCAGGGCGATCCGAAATATCTCAATTCACCGGAAACGCCCCTGTTCGAGAAGGGGCGCGAGCTTTACGGACTGTTTCAGGCGAGAAGCGCAATCCGCGACGCGGAGCGGGTTGTGGTGGTCGAAGGGTACATGGACGTAGTGGCGCTGGGCCAATACGACATCGGCTACGCAGTGGCTACGCTCGGCACGGCGACAACGCCCTGGCAGGTGCAGAAACTGCTTCGACAGACCGACAACGTCATCTACTGCTTCGATGGTGACGCAGCGGGGCGCCGCGCCGCCTGGCGAGCGCTGGAAAACAGCCTGGCGCATTTGCAGGACGGAAAGCAGGTGCGTTTCTTGTTCCTGCCGCCAGAGGATGATCCGGACAGCTTCGTGCGCGCTCACGGCAAGGAAGCGTTCGGAAATCTGCTTGAAGCGGCGCCGCCGCTGTCGGCGTTTCTGGTGCAGGAACTGACCTCGCACGTCGACATGCGCACGGCGGAGGGCCGGGCAAAGTTCTTGCAAGAGGCCAAGCCGCTGGTCAGACAGGTGTCCGCGCCCATGCTGTCCCTGATGTTGCGCAAGCAGATTGCCGAGCTTGCCGGCGTATCCCAGGCCGAACTCGACCGCAATTTTGAAATCAAAGGGGTAGCCCGCGCTCTGGTGCCTGAACGGCGCGAGTCGATCAAGCCCTCGCTGATTCGAGCGCTGGTGGAAATGCTTGCGTTCCAGCCCCCTCTCGCGGCGTTGGCGGATTCGGACCGGCTTAGCGAAAATGCCGATCTCGCCTCGAGTGAGCTTCCGCAGTCCGAGCTCAATATGCTGACGCAAGTGCTTGAGCTTTGTGCCAGGCAGAGCAATGTACGTAGCGTGGCCGAACATTTTCGCGGCAGCGAGTTCGAGCTTCTTGCCCATGAGATCGAGGCGGGGAGCTTGAAGTGGGAAAAATTGGATCAAGAGGCGTTGCAGGCCGAATTTGTCGGCGCCTGGGAGAAGCTGGTCGAACGTTTCCGCCATGTTCGTATTACGTTGTTGTTGGAGAAGAGCAAACGGCAGAGTTGGACGTCCGAGGATAAAGAGCAATTTCGCCGCCTGCAGCAGGGGGCCGCGAATGAAACACCCGGGTGAGTCCGGTATAATGCGCGGTTCTTTTTTGTCCGGCTGTTCATAAGCAATTGTTTCCGAGGGAATAAGGAACATGGCTAGGGAAAGACGCAAGGAGCAGAACAAGGCGCCGGTGCAGGTTCAGCAGCCGATCGATGCTGAAGCCCGGCGCATGCGCCTGAAAAACCTGATCGTGCTGGGCAAGGAGCGTGGCTATCTGACCTATGCCGAGATCAACGATCATCTGCCGGACGACATGCTGGATGCCGAGCAGATCGAGAACATCATCAGCATGATCAACGACATGGGCATTCAGGTTTACGACGAAGCGCCGGATGCGGAAACCCTGTTGATGAACGAAACCACGCCGGCCGTCGTTCCTGACGAAGACGTGGTCGAAGAAGCGGAGCAGGCGCTGTCCACCGTCGACTCCGAGTTTGGACGCACCACCGACCCGGTTCGCATGTACATGCGCGAGATGGGCTCCGTGGAACTGCTGACGCGCGAAGGCGAAATCGAGATCGCCAAGCGCATCGAAGACGGTCTGAAGCACATGATCCAGGCGATCTCCGCCTGTCCCACGACAATTGCCGATATTCTGCGTCTCTCGGAAAAAATAGAACGCGAAGAAATGCGCATCGATGAGGTCGTCGATGGCCTGATCGATCCGAACGCGCCGGAAGAAGCGCTCGCTGAGGAAATTACCGAAGAAGAGCTCGAGGAAGACCTCGGAACCGAGGAAGGCGAAGAGGCCGCCGCCGCGGTACAGAACGCGGCGTTGCTGCAACTGAAGGCGGACTCGCTCGAACGCTTCGCCAAGATCCGCGTGCTTTACAACAAGATGATCAAGTCGCTGGCCAAGAACGGATCGCGCAGCCGGCCTTATCTCAAGACCCAGGAAGAAATTTCCGGCGAGCTCATGTTCATCCGGTTCGCCGCCAAGCAGGTGGAAGCATTGTGCGACGGCCTGCGCGGCCTGGTGGAAGAAGTGCGTTCATACGAACGCGCGATCATGGAATTTTGTGTGGAGAAGGCGGCAATGCCGCGCGCGTATTTCATCAAGACCTTTCCCGGCAACGAGGAAGATCTGAACTGGGTCGGGCGCGAAGTCGGCGGACGCAAACCTTATAGCGAAGTGCTTTCGCGTTTTGTGCCGGCAGTCCTCGAGCAGCAGCAGGCCCTGATCGACTTGCAGAAGCGCGTCGGCATTCCGGTCAAGGACCTGAAGGAAATCAATCGGCAGATGTCCACAGGTGAAGCCAAGGCGCGCCGCGCCAAACGTGAAATGACCGAGGCCAACCTGCGCCTGGTGATCTCCATTGCGAAGAAATACACCAACCGCGGCCTGCAATTCCTCGATCTGATCCAGGAAGGCAACATCGGTCTGATGAAAGCAGTCGACAAGTTCGAGTATCGCCGGGGCTACAAATTCTCCACCTATGCGACGTGGTGGATCCGCCAGGCCATCACGCGCTCGATCGCCGACCAGGCTCGCACCATCCGCATTCCGGTGCACATGATCGAGACCATCAACAAGATGAATCGGATCTCGCGTCAGATTTTGCAAGAAACCGGCCAGGAACCGGATCCGGCGACGCTGGCGGTCAAGATGGAGATGCCCGAGGAGAAAATCCGCAAGATCCTGAAGATCTCCAAGGAGCCGATTTCGATGGAAACGCCGATCGGAGACGACGACGATTCGCACTTGGGCGATTTCATCGAAGACCAGGCGACCATGGCACCCTCGGATGCGGCGATCTATACGAGCCTGCGCGATGCCACCAAGGAAGTGCTGGATACGCTGACGCCGCGCGAAGCCAAGGTGCTGCGCATGCGCTTCGGCATCGAGATGAATACCGACCACACTCTGGAAGAAGTCGGCAAGCAGTTCGATGTCACCCGTGAACGCATTCGCCAGATCGAGGCGAAGGCCTTGCGTAAATTGCGTCATCCTTCGCGCTCCGAACGCTTGCGCAGTTTCCTGGATAACAATTAACCAGCAATTCGAGGCGAGGGGAACTAAAATGGCCGGGTTCTTCACCCGGCCATTTTTGTGCCGCAGTTGTTTCAAAAACGGGCCTGTAGCTCAGTTGGTTAGAGCAGAGGACTCATAATCCTTTGGTCGT
>JANOGH010000391.1:0-3426 GCA_031414075.1 Betaproteobacteria bacterium
CGCGAAGGCGCAAAGGGAACGCAAAGAAGAACGGGACGAAAAAAGAAATTCGTGGCAGTTCGAATCCGAGGGGCGATCCGTAACTGTTGCAACACGTGCGAATTCCGCGAACAAGAAGATTCCGATCCGATTTCCTTTGCGTTCCCTTTGCGTCTTTGCGCCTTTGCGGTGAAGATTTGTGTTTCTTGATCCGAACCGAGTCCTCATGCCCCCATACCGCGGGAGATTTGCGCCGACGCCTTCGGGACCGCTGCATTTCGGCTCGATGGTGGCCGCTGTCGGAAGTTACCTGGACGCAAGATCGCAAGGCGGTAGCTGGGCGTTGCGCATCGACGATCTGGATCCGCCGCGCGTTGCCCCGGGCTCGATCGACTCGATCCTTCGCTGCCTGGAAAAATTCCAGATGGATTGGGATGGCGAAGTCGTATTTCAGAGCACACGCACGGACGCCTATCGGGCGGCTCTGGATCGACTGCGCACCCGGGGCCTCGTCTACGCCTGCGCTTGCAGCCGCAAAGAGATCGGCGATGCCGCACCGGACGGGCCGGCCTATCCCGGGACCTGCCGCAAGGGCCTGCCGCCGGGACGCCAAGCGCGAGCGTGGCGCGTGCGCACCGGAGAGTCGGCGATCGAATTCGTGGATCTCCTGCAGGGTCGCGTGCGTCAGGATCTCGAGCGCGAAATCGGCGACTTCGTGCTGTTTCGCGCCGACCAGGTGTTCGCCTATCACCTCGCCTGCGCGGTCGACGATTGCGCGCAAGGCATCACGCATGTGGTGCGCGGCGCCGACCTGATGGCCTCGACACCTCGGCAGATCCATCTGCAAAGATTGCTGGGTCTGCCCACGCCGGACTACCTGCACCTGCCGGTCGCGCTGAATGCGGCAGGCGAAAAGCTTTCGAAGCAGACCCTCGCCAATGCCGTGGAGCCGGATCGGGCAGCGGTCATCCTTGCCGATGTCCTGAGATTCCTCGAACACTCACCGCCCGATGAGGTTTCCGCCGACGGTATTTCTGCCCTGTGGCGCTGGGCCATGGAGAACTGGACGCGCGATCGGCTGCCCAAGGTTGCGAGCGCGGGCGCTTCCCAGAGCGAAAAAAATTAACCGCAAAGGCGCAAAGGCGCGAAGGAAACGCAAAGGAAAACGAAGACTGCGAGACACAAAGGGCGCTGCATCAGCTGCGATCCACACCCGAGATTGTCGTGAACCGATTCACATTTCGTGTTCCATTCCCGGATTTTCTTCTTGCACTCCTTTGCGTTTCCTTCGCGCCTTTGCGCCTTTGCGGTTAGGGGGTTTCGGATTAGTGGTAGGGTAAGTATTCATTAACGCCTGCGCACCGCGAGTCGCCTCCTGATAATCTCCCGTCATGGCCAATAAAACGCTTTCACTTTCCAACGCGCTCTACGCCTACCTGGTTGAGCACTCGGTACGGGAACCCGAAATCCTGCAGCGGCTGCGCGCAGAAACCGCAAGAGACAGCATGTCGATGATGCAAATCAGTCCGGAACAGGGCCAGTTCATGCAGTTGCTGGTCAGGCTCATGGGCGCGAAGAATTGTCTCGAAGTCGGCGTATTCACGGGTTACAGCAGCCTGGCCGTGGCGCTTGTGCTACCCGCCGACGGGCACCTCGTAGCGTGCGACGTGTCGGAAAAATGGACCGCAATCGCGCGCAAGTATTGGATGGAGGCCGGCGTGGCCGCCAAGATCGACCTGAGAATCGCACCGGCGCTGGCCACGCTCGATGAGTTGATTACCGCCGGAAACGCCGGTGCTTTCGATTTCGCATTTATCGATGCGGACAAGATCAACTATCTCGCTTACTACGAGCGGGCGCTCACCTTGGTGCGCAGCGGTGGCCTGATCGCGGTGGACAACACCCTATGGGGTGGACAAGTAATTGATAAAAAATCAAAAAGTGAAGATACCCAGGCCATCAGGCAGTTCAATGATCGGCTCCGATCCGATTTGCGCGTCCAGCTTGCGCTGTTGCCTATCGGCGATGGCCTCACCCTCGCCCTCAAGTTGTGAGGCTGAATGAATTCAGGGTTCAGGGACGCTGATCCAGCGGCAGCAAGGCCTGCAGCCGTTGGGAAAGTGGATAGTTGGGAAATTGCTTGCGGAAACCCAGCAATTGCTCTCGTGCATCGGCATCCTTGCCCGCGCGCAGCAAGTCATCGATTTTCCTGAGCCAATCCTGCGGCTGAACCGGACCCTCCGCAGTGTCTTCCTTGCGCAACGCCTGAGCGTTGACGCGGGATTCCGGCGCCGCATCGGCCCCTGCCCTGGCCTTCTTGCTCGGCAAAACTTCGATGGATTCTGCGATCCGGGACTGCTCCTGTTCGACAGGCTTGGCCGTCCCGGCGACGTTCGCCGCAGCGGGTGCGGGAGCCGCAACCGGCGGAGCCGATGCCCCGGCTGCCGCATTCTCCTGCACCGCATTTTCCTGTTTTGCGGCCACTTGATCCCGCGCCATGGGCTCGCGATCCGGGCGTGCGCTCCGCTCGCGCGAAGGCCTGTCTTCACGATCAAAGTCCGCGCGCGCCTTGGGTTGCGCCTTCATTGCCAGTTGCGGCGGCGCGGGCTTCGCCAGCTTTGCTTCATCGGCGGCGGGCCGGTCGAACGACGGTAGCGGCGGTTCGTTATCGCGCACCAGCAGTACCAGGGAAACGCCAAGCACGAGCATGGCGGCAATGGATGCCGGCACCTGCCAGTTGCGCCGTTGCCGTGGTTGCGCTACTTCGCGACGGGCGGCCGCCAGGACGGCAGAATCCAGCCGCGCGGACGGTTCATCGTCCGCGCCAGCGCGGTAGCGCTCGGAGACTTCCGCGCTCATTTTTTCCAGATCGCGGTCTTCAGGCGACGTCGGCTTCATGCTCGATTCCCTCGCGCAGCTTGGCGAGCGCATAGCGCAAGCGGCTTTTGACGGTTTCCCTTCCGACGCCGGTCACTGCGGCAATTTCCTCCAGCGTCAGGCCGCCTTCTTCGTGCAACAGAAATACTTCGCGCTGCTCGGGCGGCAACAACGCCAGCGCATTCAGAAGTTTCGCGGCCGATTGACGCAACGCCACCGCGCGCTCGGGTTGATCCCGGTCCGGTCCAGCAACCTGGATGGCCTCGTCCGGATCGTCATCGAGCGAGATCAGGTGCAGCGGCGTCTTGCGGCGAAAATGGTCGATCACGCAATTATGGGCGACGTGATAGAGAAAAGTCGCGAACCGCGCTTCGACCCGGTAGCGTACTCGTGAGGAAATAATGTTCATCCAGGTCTCCTGAAACACCTCCTCGGCGGCCGAGCGCAGGCCAACCTGGCGCAACACGTAGCGGAACACCCCGCCGCGATGGCGTCCATATAACGCATCGAACGCCGCGGCATCGCCGTCGCGATAGCGCAACATCAACTGCTCGTCGGAGACGGGGTCGG
>JANOGH010000392.1:0-2312 GCA_031414075.1 Betaproteobacteria bacterium
AGTTGGAATCCTTGCCGGTCAGCCCGACCGCCTTGCCGCCGGCCTGGTTGATCAGGCTGACGATTTCCTTGTTCACCTGGCCACCGAGCACCATTTCGACGATTTCCATCGTCTCGGCGTCGGTGACGCGCATGCCCTGGACGAACTCACCCTTTTTGCCGACCCGCATCAGCATGTCGTCGATCTGCGGGCCGCCACCGTGGACGACCACCGGGTCCATGCCGACCAGCTTGAGCAGCACCACGTCGCGCGCGAAGGAGTGCTTGAGCCTCTCGTCAGTCATGGCGTTGCCGCCGTACTTGACGACGATGGTCTTGCCGTGGAAGCGACGGATGTACGGCAGCGCTTCGGCGAGGATCTGCGCTTTCTGCGCTACTTCGGTGGCGGACAGGGCCATGGTGCACCAGGGTGGACTTGCAACGCGTGAATTCTATCCGAGCGGTACGCCCGCAACCACTGAAAGAAAAAAGGGCGGCCACAGCCGCCCCTTGCCCGTTGGCGCCCGTCCGGTTTACTGGATGGAGAGCTTCTTTGCCGACGAGGCGGACTTTTTTGGCAGCCGCAACTCCAGCACGCCGTCGTTGTACTTCGCCTGCGCCGACGCTTCATCGACATCCTGCGGCAGCGTGAATGCGCGATAGACTTTGCCGTAGTGACGCTCGGAATGCAGGACCTTCTCGCCCTGCTTCTCTTCGCGGTTGCGCTTGACTTCGGTGGAGATGGCGATCTGATCACCGTCAATGGTGACGTGGATCTCTTCCTTCTTGACGCCCGGAATTTCCGCATGTACCACGTAGGCGCTACCCTCCTCCTGGACATCTATGCGCATCTGCACGGGGATCTGGCCTTCGAAAGACATGGGACGAACGAAGAAGCCCTTCAAGAGATCGTCGAAACCCTCGTCGAAGGGGGTATAGCGGGTCAAACTTGTCATGGTCTTGTCTCCTAGGTTAGGTGCGGGCGTTCAAGGCCCTTGGCTCTAATATTTGCGCGGGGTACCGTATTTCAAGACCCTCGTTTCCACATTGGGGATGCGGTAAATCCCGGGCCTTGGGACCAATTTCCCTGGATTCAAGACTTGACCGTTCAACTCAAGCATGCGGTCCTCAAAGGAGGACAGCGACGGCAAATCGGGATTTCAGCCGCCCCTACATCCATTTGCCCGGCCGTAGCGTACTTCCACTTGCGGCAGGCACCGAACGGCCGTAACCACGCAGATCGTCAATCACATTGGAAGGAGAACGAACCATGGAACGCAGGAAAATCTTAGGCTTGGCAGTAGCGGCCTCCGCCGCAGCACTCTTCATGACGGGTTGTGCGGACATGGGGGGCGCAAGCAAGATGGGAACCGAGACGAAGGTCGCTTGCAATGGCGGCAACGCCTGCAAGGGGCAGAGCGAGTGCAAGAGCGCGAACAGTTCCTGCAAAGGCCAGAACGCCTGCAAGGGCCAGGGCTTCGTTTCCCTGACCCCGGACGAATGCAAGAAAGCTACTCAGCGCTCTTAATGTTTTGGTGCGGGAAGTCCGGTCTGCCGGACTCCCGCATTGAGTGAGCCAGATGATTTCTTCATGACTACGACTTCGGGACTGGGATTCGGCCTCGGCCTGCGCACCGACCATTACGAGTCGATTCTCGAGAGCCGTCCGCGCGTCGACTGGTTCGAGGCGCTCAGTGAGAACTACCTCGTTCCGGGCGGCAAGCCCCTGTATTTCCTCGATCGCATCCGCGCCGACTTTCCCATCGTGCTGCATGGGGTATCGCTTTCGATCGGCAGTACCGACCCCCTTGACCGCAACTATCTGAAAGCGTTGAAGCAACTCGCGCAACGCGTGGAACCGGCATGGGTGTCCGATCATCTGTGCTGGACCGGCGTCGCCGGCAAGAATCTGCACGACCTGTTCCCGATCCCGTACACCGAGGAGGCGGTCGAGCACGTCGCCGCGCGGGTGCGCGAAGTGCAGGATTACCTCGGCCACCAGATTTTGCTCGAGAACGTTTCGAGTTACGTGACGTTCCGCGGGTCCGAGATGAGTGAATGGAATTTTCTATCCGAGATTGCACGACGCGCCGACTGTCACGTGCTGCTGGACGTGAACAACATCTATGTCAGCGCGTTCAATCACGGTTTCGATGCCCTTGAGTTCCTGAACGGCATCCCGGTCGAGCGCGTCCGCCAGATCCACCTTGCCGGCCACAGCCACTGCGGCACACACATCATCGACACCCACGATGCCGATATCGTCGATCCGGTGTGGGATCTGTACGCAACCGCGGTGGGCCGCTTCGGCAACGTCGCCACCATGATCGAGCG
>JANOGH010000393.1:0-3782 GCA_031414075.1 Betaproteobacteria bacterium
CCGTTCAGCCGCGGCGGTTGCCGTCCGAAGTAGATAGCTTCAGCGACTTCTCTGGCCCGACGCCACTGCTCGCCTTCCGGGTGCGGAATGAGGTCGAATTCCGTCCATGAGAATGCGCCCACGTAACGCTTGCGCAGCCGGTCCCATCTTTTCTCGTAGACGACTTCGCAGACCGTTCCCGGGTAGCGGCGCGAGGCCACGCGGTTCATCGTGACTTCCGCCACGGCATATTTCCCGGCAAGGGGCTCTCCCCGGGACTCGTAGTAAACGTTCAGGGCAAGACAGGTCAGTTCGCGCTGCTCCGAACTGTTCGACTCGAGCCAATACGCGATTGCAGTGAACGTCGTGATGACCACCCCGACAATCAGAGCGGCGATCCACGGAGTCTTGTTCGTGGTGTGCCAGAAAAAGCGCGCATCGTTCCACCAGCCGGACAGCAGGGGAACACGGCGTGTGTTACGTCGCATGGAAAATAGTTTTCGCAATATTGTCCGGGCTCGATGGTGGGCGCGTCAGTTCAAATCTTCGCGCCGTGCAGTGCCATTGCGATAATTCGATGCAAGAATCGGGCCGTTCGGAACGCCGGTCCTGCCATTCAATAAGCGCCGGGATACCCACGCCCGGAATGACGATTGCGCACCGCACGGGACATTGCGCGGGATTCGCGAAAAATGGTCGAGTTCATTAACGGAAAGGAAGACACGGGATCAGCTTTGCATGGATCGATTACGCATTTGCAGGGCAGAACCCATCCTTCCTTGTCGACGACTCGCCCATGCGTTTTGAATGACTGCCTCATGCATTGACCCTGGGACCAGCGACGTGATATAAAGCGCTTCACTATTAGGTACTTAGAGACGGTCACGCCAGCCGGCGAAGCCCGCTTTTTGATTCCGGAGGAGAGCAGTTCATGCCCGCCATTTCCCGTCGCGCGAACGAACTCGGTACCGAAAACGCTTTCGTGGTGCTTGCCGAAGTCAGCGCCTTGCAGCGTCAGGGCAAGGACATCATCTCCTTCTGTATCGGCCAGCCGGATTTCCCGACGCCGAGGAATATCCGCGAAGCGGGCATCAAGGCGATCAACGAAGGCAAGCACGGCTACACGCCCTCCGCCGGCATTCTCGAACTGCGCGAAGCCGCGGCGAATTTCCTGAACCGCACGCGCCATATCAGCATTCATGCGGATGACGTCGTCGTCGGGGCCGGCGCGAAACCTTTCATCGCGTACGCGATCGTATCGACGACCGATCACGGTGTGGGCGATGAAGTTATTTATCCCGTTCCCGGTTTCCCGATCTACGAATCGCAGATCAAGGCGATGGGGGCGGTGCCGGTGCCGATCTATTTACGCGAGTCGCGCAACTTCAGTTTCGATCCCGCCGAACTCGAAGCCAGGATGACGGCGAAGACCAGGTTGCTGATCCTGAACTCGCCGCAGAATCCGACCGGCGGCATTATCCCGAGGAAGGACGTGGAAGCCATTGCCGCGATCCTGCGCAAGCATCCGCAGGTCTGGGTGTTTGCCGACGAAATCTATTCACAGCTCTGCTACGACGGCGAATTCTGTTCGCTGACCCAGTTCCCAGGCATGATCGAACGCACCATCATTTGCGACGGCGCATCGAAGACCTGGGCGATGACCGGCTGGCGGCTCGGCTTTGCCGCGAACAAGGCGTTGGCGCCGGTGTTCACGCGCTGGGTCACCAACACCGATTCCTGCGCATCGCATATCACGCAGTGGGCCGCGGTGGAAGCGCTGAACGGCCAGCAGGACGATGCGAAGAAGATGCGCGACAGTTTCTTGTCGCGCCGCAACCTCATCGTCGGCCTGCTCAACAAGGTGCCGGGCGTGGTTTGCCAGAATCCCGGCGGCGCTTTTTACGCGTGGCCGAACGTAACGGAGGCCTGCAAGCTGATCGGCGCGGCGGACTCCGAGGAATTCCGCAAGCGGTTGCTGAACGAGGCCGGCGTTGCCGTTCTCGCTGACATCCACTTCGGCGCGCGCGTACCGGACGAAGGTCAGCACATTCGCTTCAGTTACGCCGCCTCGAACGAGGCGATCGAAAAGGGCATTGCCCGCATGACGGATTTCATCAACAAGAACACGCGGAAAGCGGCGTGAGGGACGAGGGGCGGGGGGGAAATTCGCCAGCCCTTTAAGGAACCTCTGAACATGTGTCTTCCCCGCGAAAGCGGGGAACCAGTTTTCTTTACAAAACATGGATTCCCGCTTTCGCGGGAATGACAAATCGGGACATTTTCAGAGGTTCCTTAAAATAATCGAAAATACGAGGGGATCTTAAAGTGCCTTACGCAATTCAAACGAAAGATAAAGCAGGCAGCAGCCAGATCCGGGCGGACCACCGTGCGGCGCATATCGAGTACCTGACGAAGAACAAGCATCTGCTGCTGGCTGCCGGGGCACTGATCGACGACGATGGCACCGGGGGCAACGGCGGCATTCTGATCATCGACACCGACGATCGCAGGGAAGCCGAGCGTTTCATCGCCGACGATCCGTTCAGCAAGGCGGGATTGTTCGAGAAAGTCACCATCGCGCGCTGGCGCAAGGCGTTCTTCAACAAGGAGCGATTGATCTAAGGCGAAAAGCTGCTGCGGCTAAGAACTTTTGTATCTTGAGATCAACTGGCGCGCCAGTGGTCAGAAACGATGACTCAAACCTGCTGCGACCGACCAGTCGGCGGTGAGTTGCACGCCATTTACGCTCTGATAGAGCGGGATCTGCACGAACCCTTATAGCTGAGTTTTATCGCCGAGTGCCACGCTCACGCCGGGCGAGAGATGCACGAATGTGCCGCCGGTATCTTCCGGATCGGCATTCGCTCCGGAGTCGCGGTCTTTCCAGAGCGTGTTCAACTGCAACTGCAGGGCTACACGCCCGGTCAACGGATAACTTGCGCCGATATCGAAGCCCACCCGGCTGCCAGGTTTGTATTCGTCGCGCGCGTTGAGCGGTGCCTGCCAGATTACATCGGCGAACCAGGTTGCGCGATTGCCGAGAGGGGCGTTGAAGAAGGCGCCGAGGATCGCGTCGGTCGTGCCGCTGCCCGGCTGCACCGAGCGTTCGGCCTCTTCGCCCTCCTCGTTTGTCACATCGATTCTCCCCGTCGGCAGCTTTACACCGAACTGCAGGCCGTATCCGCCGGAATGTGATTGCTCCGGCGTGAAGCGGTAGCGGCCGACCACGCGCGCGTCGCCTATCTCCGTGAAGCTCCAGGCCTCGAGCTCCTGTTCGCCGGCGTCATTGTGGATGTGCGAATGGCTGCGGTTCACAACTGGCAGTTGCACGCCGATTCCCCAGTTCGGATTGAAGGTGTAGTCGAATCCGGCGATGATGTTGCGGTTGATGGTTTGGACTTCGTCGTGATCCCGCGGAATCTGGCCGACACCCACCTTTTGTGTGCCGGCCCGCGGCTGGTCCTGGTCGATGAACTCGTAGCGCAGGTCGAAGCGACCGCCTGATTCAGTCCATGCGCCCTGGGCGCTCCAGTTGGTATTCAGTGAACAGAATGCCGACCCGCAGCCCGCGTTTGCTTCGACTGCGGTGGCCAGCAGGGCAGCCACCAGCATGAAACGAAAAGATTGCACGAGGTTCCTCAATTTGGCGATGCTCCATAGTAAGGAGAGCGAGCGGCGCGGGGAATGTGACGAATACTATGGAGGGGAGCCGGCCGCGTGTGGACCGCGAATCGCCTCCTCATACACCTTGTGCGCCCTTCAGGAGGGAGAGGGGCGGGGTGAGATGGGCGGTTTCAGCGTAT
>JANOGH010000394.1:0-2899 GCA_031414075.1 Betaproteobacteria bacterium
TCTGCCAGCGCCGCGCGCGATTGCACTGTCTTCCTGGCCTGATTGGCCACCACCTCCAGGTGCTGATGCACGAGACCCACACCCTGGATCGCCATCATCTTGAAGTACTTGATGCCGGCCTCGCTGCTGGCGAAATGCATCGTGTTTTCGTATTTCGTCAAGTCGTAGATCGGCGCGAAGTGGCTTTTCGCCTCGTAGGTCGCGATCTGTAAATCCCGCATCTCCTGCTCCGAGCCCGGCACGCCGTACTTCAGTCGATCGGTGAATGTGTAGGTCTGCAGCGTCAGTTCACCGACGAACCACTCGATCACGCGCCGCTGCAGTTCGCCGCCCTCGGTGCGGAAGTGCACCGCGATTTCGTCGGCTTCTTCGCCGTTGAGAATGGTCGCGACCTGCTCCGACCAGGCCTCCTGCACCCAGTAGCCGCTCGCCACCTTGCGCTGGATCAGGGCATCGGTTCCCTGCATCAACTCGCGTTCGGCGCCCTGCCAATGCGGCGAATCCAGGTTCCATTTCTTTCTGTCCAGGCCGGCGGCCTTGCCCCGGCCTGCAAGCAGGTCGCGCGCTGCGGTCAGCGCCGCCTGCTTGACGTAGACGCGGCCGATGTAGACCGGCAGCGCCACATCATGCGATTCGACCACCCGCGACACGGCGTCGCGCTTGAGTTCATCCTCGCTTGCATCTTCCGCCGCAAAGGCGCCCGACACAAAAACGGCGGCGCAAATCGCGGCCGCCCAATTCATCCGTCTCACTTCGAACCTCCACACAATTTTGTTTCCTGCAATTTGCAAGTCCGGTAACCCAATGATGCCCCACGCCGGCGGGATTGATCCAGAACAATATCGCGCGCTTCCCCGCGTTGCGATCCGGCGGCCGTGCGCACAGACTGGAATGGCAAAATGGCAGGATGATCGCGCAGCAAGCACGCATGTCCTCGACAGGTTCGAAAGGCCGTGGAATCCAGGGACCAGCGAGGCAGAGGAGCTGCGCAATTGCTGCGCGCGGGATAGCGGGCTCTTGAACCAAGCCTGCAATAGGCTCGCTCCATCTGTCGCCGCATTCCTGGAATTGCCGGGTCGCTGCATTGCGAAGCGGTGCTTAAGATCGCCGCGACCTGAACGAAATACCTGCAATATTGGTGCCTGAGACGATAAATGACGCCGGGATTCTATTCGGTCGCAGGGGGTGCCGGTGAATGTGCAGCGCGTTGGTTTCGGTTAGAGTAGGCCTTTGTCAAAGTTTCCCTCTTCACCAGGGAGAATTTCCAATGAAAACCGCAACGCTCGCCCTTCTTGGCACCCTGTTGTGGATTGTGCATCCGTCGGATACGCCGGCTGCTGGATTCCGGGGCGGCTTCACTGGCGAAGAAATGCTCGGCCATTGCAGGGCGGAAGAAAAAGACCCCGTGAAGGATTTCGGCCGCGGCATCTGCATAGGCTTCATCGATGGATTCGCCGCGGGCCACTTCGTCGCGGAGACCTACCATGCCTTTCATCACCGTGATGAAAAGATCGACGACATCTACGGCCACCTTTGCATTCCTGACAACGTGAACCGGGGCCAGTTGGTCCGGACGTTCGTGCAGTTCCTGGAGAAGAGTCCGGAGAAGCTCAAGCTCCCGGCGGGTCTGGTGCTGGAAGACGCGCTTCGCGACGGGTTTCCCTGCGCCGCAAAGTAGATTCCGACCTCGTTCCTCACGATGTTGTAGCCGTGCAGAGCGCCGCGGTGAACGGCGCACCGCAATCGGAAGTGTCGCGATGGTCGAAGCGATTTCGGGAGCACGCCGACGATTGCATTGACACCACTACTGCGCGGCCCTACCGTCCGACTATCCCTGTTTCAATCGCGACGGAATCTTCTGATGAAAGCACAGCGCATCGCATTCGGCCCTTTGTTCAGCGCCGCCTTGTTGACGGCCGCCGGGTCATGGGCGCAAAGCCTGCCCTCCGCCGCGCCCGAGTCGGTGGGTATGTCGGCACAACGGCTCGGCCGCATCGGCGATGCGTTCAGGAAGGAAATCGATCAGGGTAAATTGCCGGGCGCGGTGTTCCTGGTGGCCCGCAAAGGCAAGCTGGTGTACTCGGAAGCAATCGGCTTTCAGGATAAGAATACCGGCAAGCCGATGGCAAAGGATTCGATCTTCCGCATCTATTCGATGACGAAGCCGATCGTTTCGGTGGCTACGATGATGCTGGTCGAGGACGGCAGGATTCAGCTCACCGATCCGGTCTCCAAGTACCTGCCGGCAATGAAACCTCTGAGCGTCAGCGCGGCAAAAACCGATGCCGAATTCGCCAGGATCACGTATGCGCAGGTTCCGGCAGACCGCGAGATGACGGTGCAGGATCTGCTGTGCCATACCGCGGGACTCGCTTACGGCGAGATCACCCAGAACGCGCCGGTGAAATAGGAAACTGGGCCGCAGTTTTCATGATGGCGATCGGCGCCGATTTCCTGACGGCGTTTCTGGCGACTGCTGTGCTCAGGCCGATGCGACGGCGATACATGCAGGGCGGTCGGGCATTGTAGAGATTCGGGCAGTAAGTCTTTTGCGTATCCTCGAACCTCAACACCTCATGTCTCATACAGGCCGGGGGCAGCCCGGCGGCTGGTCACTTTTCTTGCGCGGCCAAGAAAAGTAACCAAAAGAAGGCCGCCCCTGGTCTCACGCCCCGTATTCACGGGGTAACCCTGTGCTGCCTGCCTCAATGAGGCGACTGCGGAACTCGACCTGGCGAGGCGCACACAACGCGCCTCACTGCGGGACTCGAACAGTCCTCGTCGACTGCCCCTCATCGAGTCGAGCTGCTCGGCGCGCCTCAAGGGGAACCCGCTAAAAGCCGCTAAACCCTTCACCACCGACCAATACGCCCAGGACTCAACAGACACGAAGGGCCCG